>CAYLPO010000233.1:0-3534 GCA_964385575.1 uncultured Lachnospiraceae bacterium
TGCAGCTCATGCACCAGAAGGTCCGCGACCGCGTCATGCGGTACGGCTCCGAGCACGCGCGGATCACCACGGAATTTGTGAAAGCGCATGAGGCCATGGTCCCGTACCTGCGCCGCCCCATGATTCTGAAAGCGCTCTGCGAGAACATGACCGTCCGCGTCGAGGACTGGGAGATGATCGTGGGCAATAACGCCGAGTACTTCTGCGGCTGCCCCATCCACCCGGACTGGACCGCAGGCGACTGGGTCACACAGGCCGTGAAGAACGGTGTGTGGACACTGGAGGACGACGGCCTGTATCATAACCCGCCCTCGGACGGCTTCCCTATGGCCATCTCGACGGAAGATTACGAGGAGCTGCTGAAAGTTGATGACTACTGGCGCGGAAAGACGTTTTCGGATATCGCGGCATCGTTCATCCCGGACGGCTATCTGGAGCTCTGCCAGATGGAGTGCAGCGCGAGCCGCGTGGGCGCACCGTTCTTTACATTGCCCTCTGGACACTTGACGCCCGGCTATAAAAAGATCGTCGACGGCGGCTACGGCCCCATCCGGAAGCAGGCACAGGACTGGCTGGACGCGCACGTGAATGATCTGATGGGCGCGGACGCGGAGAAGGTGCTGTTTTATAAGGCGGTGACCATCGTCTGTGACGCGGCGACCACGCTGCTGAAGCGCTTCAGCGCGGCGTGCCTGGAGAAGGCTGCGGCGACCGAGGATGCCGCGCGCAGGGCCGAGCTCGAGTCTATGGCGGATTCGCTGGCCTGGATCAGCGAGAACGGCGCCCGCACCTATCGCGAGGCACTGCAGGCGGCCATCACCTACTGCCACCTGATCCGCTACAGTCACATCACGGACGTGGGCTCGTTCGGGCGGATCGACCAGTACACCTGGCCGTACCTGAACGCGGACCTCGAGGCCGGCCGGATCACCATGGAAGAAGCGCAGGAGATGACCGACTGCTACTTCATGAAGATCAACTCCATGTACGAGGCGGGCCAGGCGGAGATCGCGGCCATCATCGGCATCGGGAACACCTATCTGCATAACACGATCGGCGGCGTGGACCCTGCGACCGGCGAGGACGCATCGAACCCGGTCACCTACATGGTCCTGGAGTCCGTGGGCCGCCTGAGCCTGCACGACCCGACCATCTCGCTGCGCGTGAACCAGAACACGCCGGATGACCTCTGGAACCTGGCGCTGGAGACCTCGAAGCTCGTCGGCGGCCTGCCGCTGTTCCAGAACGATGAAGTCATTATCCCCGGCATCATGAAGGAGATGGGCTTCACACTGGAGGACGCGCGCGATTACGCTATTATTGGGTGCCAGGAAATTACGGGTTCCGGAAATGACTATTCCGCCGCGAACGGTGTGGCCCCGCCCTACGCCTCGATCCATTACAGCGTGCTGCTGGCGTCGGCATTGAACGACGGAAAGAACCCCATGAACGGTCACCAGAGCCCCATCCACACCGGGTTCCTGTACGAGATGACCAGCATCGAGGAGGTGCGCGAGGCCTGGCGGAAGCTGGCGGAGTATTACCAGAAGGCGCAGGTCTCGATCAACAACTATCTTGAATATCTGGTGAAGATCTACATGCCGCACGCGATCCTGTCGATCTCGATCGACGACTGCATGGAGAAGGGACTCGACTGCACGGCCGGCGGCGCGAAGTACAACAGCTACGGCGGTACCGGCACGGGACTCGCGACCGTCGCGGACAGCTTCACGGCCATCAAATACATGTGCTTCGATCAGAAGCTGTGCACCACCCGCGAGCTCTATGACGCGGTCATGGCGAACTGGGAGGGCAAGGAGCACGAGGCCCTGCGCCAGCGCATCCAGAACCAGGTTCCGTTCTTCGGGAATAACGATCCGTACGCCGACAGCGAGATGAAGTGGGTCATTGACGCCTACTACGACACCTGCAAGGAGTGCTACTCGCTGCGCACGAAGAAGTTCAAGGCCGGTCTTTACGGCGCGGCGGACCACGTAGGTCAGGGCTACGGCACCTGGGCAACCCCGAACGGCCGGAAAGCCGGTACGCCCATTGCGGACGCGGCGTCGCCCTCGCAGGGCGCGGACAAGAACGGCCCGACCGCTATTTTCGCGAGCTCGCTGTGCTATGAGCATGACAAGTTCATGGACGGCGTCTGCCTGAACATCCGCATCCATCCGACCGCACTGTCGCGCGAGGACGGTATCGCGAAGCTCAGAGACACCGTGAAGGCCTACATGGCCGACGGCGGCGCGGAGGCGCAGTTCAACATCGTCTCTTCGGAGACCATGCGGAAGGCGCAGGATGATCCGGAGGAGTATAAGAACCTCGTGGTCCGGATCGCGGGCTACTCGGCGTATTTCGTGGAACTCACGCCGGACTGCCAGGAAGACCTGATCAGCCGGACGGAGAACCAGATCTGAGGAGGGTTTATGAAGATTCAAACCGGAGATAAGTTCCCGGACCTCGTATTCGACACGAATGAGCGGGACGGCGTGCATCTGTATGATGTGCTGAAAGGAAAGACCGTGCTGTGGGTGCTGCGCTACATCGGCTGCCCCACGTGCCGGCTGGACGTCCACCTGATCGCGCAGCGCTACGGCGACTTCACCGCGAAGGGCGCGCAGGTCTTTGTGGTCATGCAGAGCGACCGCGCGCACATCGAGAAGGACCTGGCGGCGACGGGCGCTTCCTTGCCCTTCGAGATCGTGTGCGATCCGGAGCAGAAGCTGTATGAGCAGCTGGAGATCCGGCCGGGCGATCCGGACGGGCCGGCATTGCCCGAGGATGTGCTCGCGAAGCTCATCGAGAAGGTGCAGGCGGCAGAGGCCGAGGGCTTCGTGCACGGCGACTATGAGGGCAATGAGCAGCAGCTCCCCGCCCTGTTCATCCTCGATGAGGAGGGTGTGGCGCAGTATGTGAATTACGCGCAGGGGCCCATGGATATGCCTTCGGTGGATGAGGTGTTGGAAATGCTGTGAAATCATTGTCACAGGGCACGGAACTGATTATAATATCTTTAAAAGGGGGACTATGTGTCCCCGCCTAAGCATGTATATTTTTTGAGAAAGGACAAATGCCATGTATACTTTCAAACCCTATACCGAGCGTGTCGGAAGGCTGAAAGCTGCCGTCAGAGACCGTCTGATGGTCGCGGATGCCACGAAGGCGCGCCTGCAGCTGGAGGCGAAGAAGAAGTACATTAAGTACCCGCCGATGCTCCAGAAACCCTACATTTCCCTCTATGTTCTGGAGCGCATGCCCCTGAACATCCACGAAGATGAGTATTTCTTCGGCGGCATGGGCAACAAAGGCTGGGGCGCGGCGAACACCGGCGGCGCCGGCATCATGTGGCTCTCCGTGGATATCGAGAACACCTGGCCGATCATGGAAGACGGCCTGCATCACGCACCGCTCGACGATCCGTTCTATTCGAAGCAGCTGATGGCCATCTCCCCGGAGGACCTGAAGGAACTCCGTGAGATCGCGAAGGAGCGTGCGGAGATCGAGGGCGACTTCGGCGCTCAGGACTGG
>CAYLPO010000234.1:0-1377 GCA_964385575.1 uncultured Lachnospiraceae bacterium
GTTTTTCTGAACTCTCATTCAAAGGTGAAAAACGCCGGGATTCCGCATAAAATAAAGGCTTCAGCGATCTCTCACTGAAGCCTTATGTTCGCCGGAATGTTTCAACGGATATCACAGCGTGTCCCAGCCCGTTTTTTTATGTCGGGCCAGAATCATTATAAATGTTTCTCTATCGGCCTCGCTCATCTGGCCGCCGCTACCTTCTTTCATCTCCAGCTTTCGACCAGGCAGTTCCCTTCGACATAGCCATACTGTCCGGTCTTACTGTCGAACACATACATAAATTCAGCATCGTAAGGCCTGACCAGCTCGACCATATCCCCTGTATAAAGCTTTGCAAGCTCATCCGCGCCGCTTTTGTCCGGCGCCGCAAGCAGAGGAACGCAGCCACTCTTTGTATGGACAGTCATGTATATATTCGTACCATTTCCATACGCCCTGCCGCCTGCGATATGTTCCAGCTCATCCAGACTGAGTTCGTTCTGATCTTTCAGCTTATCGTCCATTTTCGGACCCCCTTTATGAAATACGATCAGGCCGCGGCATGGGACCGCGAGTGGGTTTTCGCTGTAATTTATACAAGACCGCCTCGTGTTTGGCGACATCCACATTGCTCCAGCGATCTCTCGCTGAAGCCCTCTCTTCGCCGGGAAAAAATCCGGCTTTACGTTCTCTTCTTCTTCATAAGCACAGCCGCAGCCGCGCAGGCAATGCCGGCCGTGCACGCCAGACCGATCCAGAGGCCGGGGCGGGTGCTGTCGCCCGTCGGGGTCCTTCCGGGATCCGCGGCTGTCGTTTCGGCCGCTGTCGTTTCGGCCGCTGTCGTTTCGGCCGCTGTCGTTTCGGCCGCCGTCGTCTCTTCGTTCGACTGCGTCTCGGCAGCCTTGATCGTCAGCTGGGTGTTCACCTCGCCGTCATTAAACTGCACTGTGACGGTGTGTGTTCCCGTACCGAGCCTCTCCAGGACATCGGCAGGGATCGTGACGATCGTGCTTCCGGACCGTGCGGAGACCGCCGCCGGCTGTCCGTCGATCAGTGTTCCCGTGTAATGGCTGAAGCAGTTCGCATTATCCTCGCTGCGCGTGACCGTGATGACAAGATCCGCACCGCTGCCCTGCGTCCAGCTGCCGTCGGCGCCCTGTGTCACGGTGTAGACGGGCAATGCCGGGATCACCTCGGTCTCGACCTCGCCGCAGCCGTCACGCTGACAGGTGCGCTGCCGTTCGCCGGCCGTGCCGGGCTGTGCTTCCCGCGTGACCGTCCAGTTGCCCCAGTCATGTCCGAGTGCATCCACGGTCTCCTGCGCGGTCAACACTGTGTTACAGACCGAGCAGTGGCTGCCCTCCGTCAGACCCGTCGCCGTGCAGGTCGGTGCCA
>CAYLPO010000234.1:1477-3528 GCA_964385575.1 uncultured Lachnospiraceae bacterium
CTGTGTTGCAGACCGAGCAGTGGCTGCCCTCCGTCAGGCCCGTTTCCGTACAGGTCGGCGAGACTGCCCGGTCGACTACCTCAGTATGGCCCCTGGCCGGGATCGTCTCCTGTGCCGTCAGCACTGTGTTGCAGACCGAGCAGTGGCTGCCCTCCGTCAGGCCCGTTTCCGTACAGGTCGGCGAGACTGCCCGGTCGACTACCTCAGTATGGCCCCTGGCCGGGATCGTCTCCTGTGCCGTCAGCACTGTGTTGCAGACCGAGCAGTGGCTGCCCTCCGTCAGGCCCGTTTCCGTACAGGTTGGTGAGACTGCCCGGTCAGTCACTTCGGTATGCTGCCCTGTCGCCTCGATCGGTGTTCCTGCACTCCGCGTTGCACCGCATACAGTACAGACCTCGTGCTGTACACCCGGTGTGACACATGTCGGTTCCTGATCTCTCACCCATGACCAGCTGTGACCGTTCGGCGGCAATGGAATCTCTATGAGCTCGGAGGCATAGTCTGTGAAATAATCTCCCCAATACTGTTCGCTAAACACATAAAGCGTATCGCCATCTGTGAGCTTGTCTTTGACATTGATCGTTACGGTTCCCGCTGAAGCGGTGACTTCGGCGATCCTCCCGTAATAGGTGACCGCACCGCTGTCGTCAATGATCACGGCCGAAACATATTCGTCCTGAAACGTACACGCACCGCTGTAGGGAACCGTCACGATACCCGTGCTGCTGTCATATGTGGTTTCGCAGATATTGACAGAGAAACTGGTTTGCTCATCAGTCGTTATCGTCAGCTTCCATGCATTCGTAGTGTTCGGGACGACTGCCGTCAGCGCGTTTGCGCCTACCTCGCTGCAATACTTTCCTCCTGCAACGGCGGACGTGAAGAGTATATGACTCAGATCGAAGTTAAAGGCAGGACGTACACCCAATATTTCAGTGATAACACTTAGACCATCATAGTTGATGCTGCCGTAAACGTCGACATACGCGACAAGACGGTCACCGCTGCCGGGGGAACGCAGCCAGAATCGACCGCCTTTGTCGGCAAATGTCCCCCTCCGAATGCTGTCGTCCACGCTCTCGGCTTCACCTGCCGACAGCGGCCAAACTGTTGCATTCGTTACGGCATCGCCTCTGATCAGGTTGGCATCGTATCCGGTCACTCCATAATTCTCGCCACCGCCTGCCAGTGTGCGGGGAATCATAGGTATCAGTTCAAGACTATTAAAACCATCATAAAGAAAGCTTTCCAACCATGTTCTTAGTCCGCTTGTGCTGTAGGTGTTATTTGAACCACTTGAGCCGACGCCTTGATATTTTATTCCATCTATGTTGTACGCTGCAAACAGCGTCATGTTCCCTCCCGCGCTGGCCACGCCTTTTCCGTTGTATCCGATCACGCACCATGGCAAGCACTCGATTTCAAAATCATCATCATAATGATACCCGTAATAAACCGTCGCCGCGTTCGACGTGTTCACTCCTGTGTTAAGCACCGACGATCCCCGGACCATGCCTGGTGTTTCGGCAGCCTGTGACGTCATGGGTGTCAGCGCCAGCAGGAGCGCAAGCGCCAGTACCAGGCATAAAGCCTTCTTAACCCTTTTCATAAGAAAAACCTCCCTCGGGCTTTCCTGACATCTATCTATAATAAAAGATGCCCGAACCCACCCGGAAATGCAAGGAGTTTCGGGAGATGTTCGGAGTTTTTATATTTCTGCGGCATTTATTAATCGCACCATATAAAACAAGGGCTCCAGCGATCTCTCGCTGAAGCCCTTTCGTGCTGGGCTACAAGGATTCGAACCTTGAAATGACGGAGTCAGAGTTGGAGTCAGAAAGTACGAAATAGCACGTGTTTTAAGGGAATTCCGTTAAATAGGCCGTCTTTTGTACTAATTGTCGCCTTTCTGGACTATCATCTGGTTCCAAGAAGTTATCATATTTGTCATTTCTTCTATTCCCTTCTATGTTTACTTCCCGTTGACCCGCTTTAAGAATTCGAGCCAATTAACGTCCCTTATACAAGCCCCATATATCGTATATGTATAG
>CAYLPO010000235.1:0-2264 GCA_964385575.1 uncultured Lachnospiraceae bacterium
GAGACCAGCAAGCTCCTGCTGCTGATCGGCTTCCTGTATCTGGTGTTCCGGCGCGAAGTGAACTGGCTGGCGAGCCTGGTCTATGTCGCGACGGTCGTCGGCGTGAGCACCATGTTCGGCTTCGATCCGCTGACCAGCCTGCTCTCGGGCGGCCTGGTCCTTGGCGCCTGCTTCATGCTCACGGACTATGTCTCGGTGGGCATCCGCGGCCAGCTGTTTACGGCATTTTTCGCAGGCCTGGTAACGACCTTCATTCGAGTGCATTCGAGCCTTCCGGAGGGCGTCTGCTTCGGCATCCTCACCGCAAACTGCCTGATGGGGCTGTTCGTGTTCGCAAATCAGAAGCATGTATACGGCATCCGTGACGAGAGAAAGGAGGAGGAAGATGGCTGAGAAGACGATCACAGCGGATCCTTCGGTCCGCAAGTTCCTGTTCGCAGCATTTCCCGCAGAGGCGTTTGCCTTCGCAGCGGTCCTCCTGGCGGCGGATGCAAAGACCGGGATCGTCACGGCGGTCCTCCTGTTCGTGACCGCACTGATCGGTGCGGCACTTTACGGGCGGAAGTCGGCCGGGGCGAACGTCCTGCGCGTGGCGCTGGCGGTCATCTATATGGCGGCGTTCTGCGGCGTACAGTTTGGCCTGAACGGCTACAGCTACCAGGGACACTTTACCGCGATCGCCTGCGCGCTGTTGGCATGTCTGAGCTTTCTGGGCAATGCTCCCGAGCCTGTGACTGACGCCGAAGCCGGCGCGGCAGAGGGCGGGGCGGAAGGTGCTTCGGCGGACGGAACTTCCGGAGCAGCATTCCTGTCCGCAAACCGAGGCGGTATGTTCCGCGAGACCGCCTGCGCATCGGTGCTGGCAGCGGTCCTGCTCGCGGCTTGCGGCATCGTTCGCGAGCTGCTCGGTGCCGGAACGCTCTTCGGCGTGACGGTCACCGGCTCTGCAGTCGTCTCGTCCTTCTACGGAAAGACCGCGATCGGCCTGATCTGTGCGGGCTTCCTGCTGGCGGTCGTTGCGGCGGCGAGGAAGGCGGATTTCTCCGGACGCGGCACGATGTTCGTCCTGATCCCCACGGCCATCCTTCTGATGGTGGATGCGCGGGGCATCGGCGGGATCGCGAAACAGGTGTTTATTCTGATTATTCTGCTCGCGGGACTGTTCAGCATCCGGAAGCGGCTGATGTTCTCGGACACCGGGAGACCGTTCCGGGGCATGCCTATCGAACTGATCATGGCGGGTATCCTGTATATGGTGCTTTCCTGGCTGTAACTGCTTTTCGGCGCGGAAATACCGGATACAAAATGTCCGGATGCGGAGCGCCCGGGATACGGAGACAGGATCCATGAAGATTCGCGCAATTCGAAAAACAGATCTCATTCTGGCGGCAGTGGTGATCCTTGCCGCCATTTGTGCTGTATTTGCTGTTCGCGCCACGCGGGCTCACGGAGCGGACGTCGTCGTGACCGTAGACGGAGAGGAGCAGTTCCGCGTTCCGATCGATGAGGACTGCGAGCGTGATATCATCACGGATCTGGGAACGAACCACCTGAGCGTCTCGGGCGGCATTGCCCGCGTCACGGAGGCGGACTGCCCGGACCGGATCTGTGTGCGCGCCTACAGCGGCGGGATCTCGCATGAGGGTGAGACCATCATCTGTCTGCCGCACCGGCTCGTCGTGTCTGTCGAGGGCGGCGGGGACGCCGGGATCGACGCGGTGGTGAACTGATCTCAGGCAGAGGATCGTGAAATGCAAGGATCGAAGCTGACAGCGAAAGACATTGCCCGATACGGACTGATGCTGGCGCTCGCCCTGGTCTTAAGCTGGGTCGAGACGCTGATCCCGTTCGCCTTTCCGCTGCCCGGGATGAAGATCGGCCTGGCGAACATCGTCATCGTGACCATGCTCTATGCGGCAGGGCCGAAGAGGGCTGCACTGATCTCTTTTCTGCGGCTGCTGCTGGTGATGATCACGTTCGGCAATGCCTCTGCGTTCCTGTACAGCCTGGCCGGAGCGGTGCTTTCGTTTGCGGTCATGTGCCTGCTGAAGAAGACCGACCGCTTCGGGGTGACCGGGGTGAGCATCGCGGGGGCGCTGGCGCACAATGTCGGTCAGATCCTGGTCGCGGCGCTGGTCCTGGAGACTGTAACGATCGGAAGTGTTATAGTGTTGAGGAAATAGAGGAAGGAAACTACAATCTCGATCTCTGTGGATATCCACACGAGGAAGAAGAGATTCTACCTCCGAAGGAGTTGATCCAGC
>CAYLPO010000235.1:2274-3525 GCA_964385575.1 uncultured Lachnospiraceae bacterium
AATGTCGGTCAGATCCTGGTCGCGGCGCTGGTCCTGGAGACTGTAACGATCGGATATTATCTGCCCTGGCTGATGGTCTCGGGCGCGGTGTCCGGGCTTTTGATCGGGATCCTGGGAGGAGTTTTAAGTCCGCGGCTGGGGAGGTATTTCCATGAGGAAAAAGAATGATCGGTTTCCGGGCCCGGAAGCGTGATCACGCGTGATCACGGCAAGACTCCATTGGAGGGATAGCATCATGTCACATACATCAGGCGGCTTTAGCGGCGGATCCGGCGGGCACAGTTCCGGCGGATTCAGCGGAGGCGGGCATTCCGGCGGTTCCTCGGGCGGACACGGCGGTTTCGGAGGCGGAAGCTTCGGACATGACCCGGGCGATTTCGACGGTCCCGGCTGGTCAGGCGGCAGCGGCGGAAGCGGATCGGGCGGAGGAAACCGCGGCAGCGGGCTTGTATTTCTGATCCTGTTTACCGTGCTGGTCATCAGCAGCCTGTTTGACGGAGCGGCGCGGATCCTGCAGACCGCCGCAATGGCAGGGATACCGATCTATGCACTCCTGCTGAACACAGGCGTCATTGCCCGTATACAGAAAAAGATCCAGGCGCGGAAGAGGAGAAATCACGGGGCGTTCTTCCCGGTATTGCCCACGACGGACCGCGGCACTCAGGATCTGATCCGGGAGTTCAGCGAGCGCTGGCAGCTGTATCTGACCGAGGAGCAGATCAAAAAGATCGCCACGGCGTCCTTTTATGACGAGACCTGGGAGAATGAACTCTATGCCATGACGAAAGATTACCTTTCGGCGGGGGACTGGATCTACGGCCATCCCATCCCGGATGAAAATGCACGGCCGCAGTATGCGCCGGCGGAAGGATCAAACGCCGGCCGGACGGCCTGGCTGCGCGCCTATCTGGCGGCGTTCATGGTGCAGGAGATCTACTACGACTGGAACATCCAGAAACAGGCGGTGCGGAATGCGTTCGAAGAGATCTTTGCGTTTGCGGCGCGTTATGAGCATCTCCCGACGGAAGAGCGCTGTGACCTGATCAACCGGGAGTTTTACACCCGGTTTGACCCGGTGTCGCTGGGGGCGGCAAAGCAGTTTCTGGAAGAAGAAAAATTTTAGCCTCCGAGGATAAAAATAGTGGTTGACACCTTCCCTGCCCTGTGCTAAGATTTTGCATGTTCGGCGATAGAGCCAGATTGCCGGTGACTTTCGAGGCGTGGCTCAGTTTGGTAGAGCGCCACGTTCGG
>CAYLPO010000236.1:0-3524 GCA_964385575.1 uncultured Lachnospiraceae bacterium
TTGAACAGCAGCTCCAGCGCGCAGCCTCCATCAGCTCGAAGCTGATGATGTAGTCCGCCTCGCCCTTGTCGATGACCGGCGAGTTCACCTCGTCGCCGTAGCGGACATAGGTGACCACGCTGCCGCCGCGCTGGCTCATGCCGTGGACTTCGGATACTTTTACGTCGTAGCCCTGGGAGAGCAGGAGCTGCCCCAGGAGCTTGCTGGCCAGAAGAGAACCCTGGCCGCCCACGCCGACGATCATGATGTTCTTCGTTTTCATCTTCAGGCCTCCTTTCCGACCATGCCTTCAAAGGCATCGAATTTGCACATCTGCGTGCAGACGCCGCAGCCCACGCACTGGGTCTGGTCGACGACGGACTTGCCGTCGCGCATGCTGATAGCCGGGCAGCCGATGCGCATGCAGCTCTTGCAGCCCACGCACTTGTCCGTGTTCACAGACAGCGGCGGGTTATGCTTCACGTACTTCAGCAGCGCGCAGGGGCGGCGGGAGATGATGACCGAAGGCTCCGCAGCGGCGAGTTCTTCCTTCACTGCGGTGTCGCAGGCCGCGAGGTCGTACGGATCGACCACGCGCACGCGGTTGAAGCCCATGGCCCGGCAGAGCGCCTCGAGATCGATCTTTCCGGCGGGGTCGCCCTTGATGTTATAACCCGTGGTCGGGTTCTGCTGATGACCGGTCATGCCGGTGATGGAGTTATCCAGGATGATGACGGTCGAGTTCGACTGGTTATACGCGATATTCGCAAGACCGGTCATGCCGGAGTGCATGAAAGTCGAATCGCCGATGACGCCGACCGTATGCGACTCGGACTCGGGGCCGTTCGCTTTATTGAAGCCGTGCAAAGCCGAGACCGAAGCGCCCATGCACAGGGTCATCTCCATCGCGGACAGCGGAGCCGCCGAGCCCAGGGTATAGCAGCCGATGTCGCCGAGGACCGTACACTTGTTCTTATTCAATGTGAAGAACATGCCGCGGTGCGGGCAGCCCGCGCACATGACCGGCGGGCGGACCGGGATTGCCGCGTCGAGGGTCACGCCCTCAGGCACGTCGCAGCCGAGCTTTTCCGCGACCAGATTCTGCGAGAACTCGCCGCAGATGGGGAAGAGCTCCTTCCCCTTCACGGCAATGCCGAGCTTCCGGCAATGCTCCTCGAGGATCGGGTCCAGTTCCTCGACCACGATGACTTCCTTTACGTTCGCCGCGAAGTCGAGGAAAAGCTTCTCCGGCAGCGGGTTCACGAGACCGATCTTCAGATAGCTGGCACTGTCGCCCAGGACCTCGCGCGCATACTGATAGGATGTTGAATCAGCGATGATGCCGACATGCTCCTTCGCGTTCTCGCAGTAGATCACGCGGTTCAGACAGACGTCGCCGTACACGCAGCCCTCGCCGAGCTCCTTCAGCTTCCGTGTGCGCTCTTCGACGATCGGGTGTTTCTTAATGGCGTTCGCGGGCGTCATGACGTACTTCGCGATCTTTTTCTCGTACGGCACTGGTTCCGGCACGAAGCGCTCGGAAGTTTCCACGACCGACTGTGAGTGTGCCACGCGCGTGCACATCTTAATGATTACAGGTGTGTCATATTCCTCGCTGAGATCATAAGCGATCTTCGTGAAGGCCAGTGCTTCGGAGGAATCGGACGGCTCGAGCATCGGCAGCTTCGCCGCGATGGCGTGGTGGCGCGAGTCCTGCTCGTTCTGCGAGGAGTGCATCCCCGCGTCGTCCGCCACGACGACGACCATGCCGGCATTGACCCCGGTGTAGCTGGCGGTATAGAGCGGGTCCGCGGCCACGTTCAGGCCGACGTGCTTCATGCCGCAGAAGCTGCGGTGTCCCGCAAGGCTGGCGCCGAAGGCGACCTCCATGGCGACCTTCTCATTCGGCGCCCACTCACAATAGATCTCGTCATACTTCGCGGCCTCCTCGGTCACCTCCGTGCTGGGGGTGCCGGGATAGCTCGAGACGACTTCGCAGCCCCCCTCGTAGAGACCGCGCGCGACTGCGACATTTCCCTGCATCAACTGTTTCATGTGTGATCTCCTAAAATGTAAAAAATTATTCTTTCTCGGGTCCGGTGATCTCACGGATAATGACTTCTTTCATCACACCGCCGTCGCCGTTCTCGAGCATCCAACGTTTTACGCGGCTGATCGTGGCGGAGGAGGCTCCGGTCTTTTCCAGAATGTCCAGATAGACCAGCCCTTGCTGCAGATACACCGCGACGTCAAAGCGCTGCTCCAGGCTGTGGAGCTCGTTCGGCGTACACAGATCCTCGAAGAAGTGGACACATTCATCCACGTCTTTCAGCTTCAGGATCGTTTCGTAGAGAGCCATGCTGTGATCTTTTACTTTCGCCATAGGTGCTCCTTCGTTCGTTTGATGACGGAACAGAGACCATGTCCGGGCGCCTGCCCGAAGAGGCCATACTTCTGTCCGGTTACAATAGTTTTTATATTTTAACAGATTAAAGCGTGGAAGTAAATGCAACTTGACAGAATCTTCCTTATCATGTTTAATATGAATGCACTTTATTCGTTTATCGCTTTAAATGAATAAAGTCATTGAAACGAAAGATGCGCAGGCATAACGCCGCGCGAAAGGAGACCTCATGCCTATCACGGAACTGCTGGAACGAAACGCGAAGCTTTACGGCGACGAAGTCGCGCTGGTCGAGGTGAACCCTGAAGTACAGGAGAAGCGCACTGTCACCTGGAAGGAATATAACCTGATCGAAGCCACAGGCACCGAACCGTACCGCCGCGAGATCACATGGGGCGTCTTCGACGAGAAGGCGAACCGCGTGGCGAATATGCTGATGGACCGCGGCGTCCGGAAGGGGCAGAAGGTCGGCATCCTGCTTATGAACTGTCTTGAATGGCTGCCCATTTACATGGGAATCCTGAAGACCGGAGCACTGGCGGTACCGCTGAATTTCCGTTATACCGCGAAGGAGATCGAGTATTGCGTGGAGCTGGCGGATGTGGACGTGCTGTTCTTCGGCTTCGAGTTTATCGGCCGGGTCGAGGAGATCGAGCCCGTGATCTCGCAGTCGCGGATTCTGTTTTACGTGGGAGATCATTGCCCGACATTTGCGGAGAGCTACATTCAGGCGGTCTCAAACTGTCCTTCGACGCCTCCGAAAGTTCTCGTGGAGGACACGGATGAAGCGGCCATCTATTATTCTTCCGGAACCACCGGATTCCCGAAGGCCATCCTGCTGGATCACACCGCGTTGATGCAGGCCGCCCGCATGGAAGCCATCCATCACGAGACCACGCATGAGGATGTGTTCCTGTGCATTCCGCCGCTGTACCATACCGGCGCGAAGATGCACTGGATGGGCTCGCTGTTTACCGGAAGCCGCGCGGTCATTCTGAAGGGGAATTCCCCGAAGGCTATTCTGAAGACCGCTTCCGCGGAGCACTGCACCATCGTCTGGCTGCTGGTCCCCTGGGCGCAGGATATCCTGGTGGCGTTGGATTCGGGGGCCATCGACCTGAAGAATTATGATCTCAAACAG
>CAYLPO010000237.1:0-3522 GCA_964385575.1 uncultured Lachnospiraceae bacterium
CCGGCGATATGCCGACCCCGGTCAAATACGGCAGCGAGCCGCTGAAGAAAGCCTCTAAGGCGGTCGAGGAGCAGGCGGGGGAACATCTGCTGGCACGGCTGCCAGAGGACCTGCGGGAGGTGTATGCGCCGCTGCTGGCGGATGCCGGTGCGGGTGCTGAGGGCAATGCGGACGGCGCCGGCCCTGCGGGGGACCCGAGCGGTCCAGCCGAGAGCGAGCGCTACATGCGCCGGCTCGTGAAGGCGGCGGACAAGCTCTCCGCGCTGATCAAATGCATCGAGGAAGAGAGCTCCGGAAACCGCGAGTTCGCGACAGCGAAGGCGGCGACGGAGCGGTCGGTCGAGGCGATGCGGGCAGAGCTTCCGGAAGTGGAGGACTTCTGCAGAGAGTTTTTGCCGGCGTACGGGCATACATTGGATGAATTGTCCTGAACAGAAAAGACGAACGGAATGGAGTAAAGACCGAATGGACATTGAATTACACTACAGAGAAGCAGGCACCGGCGAACCGCTCATCCTGCTGCACGGAAACGGCGGCGACGGCTCCTACTTTCAGGAGCAGATGGGACCGCTCTCGGAACACTTCCGGGTCATGGCACTGGACACCCGCGGATACGGCGGTTCGCCGCGCGGCACCCGGCCCTTCAAGCTGCGGCAGTTTGCGGCGGATCTGGAGGATTTTCTGGAAGAGCATAAGATCGAGAAAGCGCATGTGCTGGGCTTTTCGGACGGCGGAAACATTGCGCTGCTGTTCGCACTGAACTCCTGTGCGCGGATCCACAAACTGATCTTAAACGGCGCGAACCTGAACACGGACGGCCTGAAGCCGGAAGTGCAGCAGGAGATCACGGAAACATATGAACATGCTGTCTTCGAGCTGGACGTGCTGGGAGAAGAGGAGGTGCTTCTGAACGAGTCGCGGGAGAACCGGAAGATCCACCCGGACACCTATGACCGCGAGATGGGCGAGCTTCTGGCCCGACGGAGGGAACTGGAAGAAGTCCGCGACCGGATGCTTCTGATGATCGATGAGCCGGATATCCGCCCGGAGCAGCTGGCCGATATCCATGTACCCGCGCTGGTACTGGTCGGCACGGATGATATGATCGAGGATGAACATTCGCAGCTGATCGCGCGGTCGCTTCCGGATGCGAAGCTCGTGCGGATCGAGGGCGATCATTTTATTGGGTTAAAAGAACCCGCGGCATATAATGCCGCGGTGCTGGAATTTCTGCTGGATTAAAGCGGATACGCCTCCGCCTTTCTGCCGCGAAAGACCTGATACTCGGTAAAGCCGCAATCCTTCAGCAGCTCGCCGATCTGATCGAATGCATACGCGATGTGCTCCGGCCGGTGTGCGTCCGCACCCAGCGTGATGAGCCGTCCGCCCAGCTCACGGTAGAAGCGGAGCACTTCCGCACCGGGGTTCGGCCGACCGAGCCCGGCCTTAAAGCCGGCGGTGTTCACTTCCAGACAGATGTCTTTTGCGATCAGGTGCCGCAGGATGGCCTCGAAGACCTCGCGGTAATCTGTCCAGACGTACTCCCCGTTTCCGGGTATGGCATAACGTGTCACATAGTCCAGGTGCCCCAATGCGTCGATGTCGTCGAACGCCTCGAGGTTTTCCAGGATGCGCTCAAAAAAGACGCGGTCGCCCGCCGGGTTCGTGCGTCCCGTGAAATACTCCGCGTAGTAAGGATCCATCCCTTCCGCAAAGTGCGTCGAGCCGATCACATAGTCGTACGTGTGCGCCGCGAGCGTCTCTGCCAGCAGCCCGGACAGCTCCGCTTGACACCCGAGCTCAATGCCGATGCGGATGTCGAGATCCGCAAACTCTTCCCGCAGCGCCGAAAGCTCCCCGAAATACGCGTCCGCGTCAAACAGATACGCCTGCCCCGAAAGCACGGTATGCCCGTCCGCGGAAAGCACGGGACTTCCGTCCGCGGCCGGCTCGCAGACCGGCCAGACATAGTCCATGTGGTCGGTAAAGCAGATCCCGGGAAGCCCGAGCGCAGCGGCGCGCAGTGCCTGGTCCCGGGGCGCGGCCTCGGAATCGAAGGAGAAGGATGTGTGCATGTGCGAATCGTAGTACATGCTGACATTGTACCCCCTGACAGACCGCGGCGCAAACGAAAGCTGGAATCCGCCGGAGCTCTGAATATGTAAAGTTTTCTATAAAAAATACGAAAACAGACCGCTTTTTGTGTATTTGTCTGAAAATATCCGAAAACGCGCGGGCGCCCTTGCAATTTGACTTATGAAAGGGTAATTTTATTATTGAATTCGTCTAAAAAATGCATATATTTTTAGGCGATATGGTAAGCAGGTACAGGAGGTTCACATGGCACTTAAAGTTGCGATCAACGGATTTGGAATTATCGGAAGACTGGCCTTCCGTGAGATGTTTGACAGGGATGAGTTTGAGATCGTCGCGATCAATGACCTTACGAGCTCCGACATGCTCGCTTACCTGCTGAAGTATCATTCGCGCCAGGGAAAATTCAAGCACTGGAAAGAGGTGACCAGCACGGATCACGCGCTGATCATCGGTGAGAAGGCCATCCCGATCTATAATGAGGCCGACGCCTCGAAGCTCCCCTGGAAGGAGCTGGATGTGGACTGCGTGCTCGAGTGCACCGGTTTCTACACCAGCAGCGCGAAGGCGCAGGCGCACCTGGACGCCGGCGCGAAGAAAGTCGTCATTTCAGCCCCCGCGGGCAATGACGTCCCCACCATCGTCTACAACATCAACCACCACACGCTGAAGCCGGAAGACCGGATCATCTCGACCGCGTCCTGCACCACGAACTGCCTGGCGCCCATGGCGAAGGCTCTGAACGACCTCGCGGAGATCCAGGCAGGCATCATGTGCACGGTCCACGCGTACACCGGCGATCAGATGGTGGTCGACGGCCCGCAGAGAAAGGGTGATTTCCGCCGGTCCCGCGCAGCCGCGGAGAACATCGTCCCGAACAGCACGGGCGCCGCGAAGGCTATCGGCCTGGTCATCCCCGAGTTGAACGGAAAGCTGATCGGCGCGGCGCAGCGTATTCCGCTGCCCGTGGGTTCCGTCACGCTGCTGATGGCAGTCGTGAAAGGCCATGTCACCGTGGATCAGATCAACGCCGCGATGAAGTCCGCCGTGACCGTTTCCTTCGGTTATAACGACGAGCAGATCGTGTCTTCCGACATCATCGGCATGGACTACGGCTCGCTGTTCGACTCCACTCAGACCATGGTCATCAACATGGAGGACGGAAACTCCGAGGTTCAGGTGGTCTCGTGGTATGATAACGAGTACTCCTACGTGCGGCAGATGGTCCGGACGCTGAAGTATATTGCCACGATGAAGAATTAAGTGATAAAATGAATATGGTACTTGAGTGACCAGTTGAGGTCCGGCTTTAGGGCCGGACCTTTCTTTATGAGGAGGGAATTATGGCTCTGTTAAATAAGAAAACGGTCGATGACATTAGCGTAAAAGGCAAGCGCGTTCTGTGCCGCTGCGACTTTAAAGTGCCGC
>CAYLPO010000238.1:0-3506 GCA_964385575.1 uncultured Lachnospiraceae bacterium
CCCATTCTCAGGTATGTTAATCATGCCAGATTTGGCGTTTTTTTTCAATGGTTTTAAGCATTGCGCCGGAATAGTCCTTTCGTTATAATCAAATTTACTATGACAGATACTTCTACTGTATTTCGATATCTTCGTAAGGCGGCGCTTCCTGCGCTGATCTGTTTCTGTGGGATTCTTACGGATCTGAGAATAACGGTGAGCACAGAAGGCATTTCCCCGGGAATGCTTTTTTTGCGGAATGTGCTGAGATCCTTCGCGCTCACAAACCCGCTCCGCTTTATCATTCTGCCGGCCCTGATCTGCTTCTTCGCGCTGATCCTGTACCGCCTGGACGGACCGCTGTTTCGGAAGAGCACGGTGATTCCTGCGGTCTTCGGCAGTCTTTTTACCATCATCGGGTATTCCTTCGCGACGCAGGAAAACTGGGACCTGGTGGTCACGTCATTTCCCGGTCAATGGCTGAAAGTGATCTTTGCGTTCGTCGGCTATGCGACGCTCTTCCTGTTTCTCGCGGCATTCCTCTTTGAGGTGACGGAATTTTTTGCCGCCGGAATCGCAGACAGCCGGCTCATTCCGCCCCGGCCGGAACGTGCGCATCCGCTTATGGAGCGATGGAACGCTTCGTTTAAGGCTCATCCGTTTCGAAATACGTTTCTGATCTTCTGATCGGCTGTATTCCGGCTGCCATCGCCTCCTATCCGGGCCTTTTTATGGGGGATACCCCCACACAGATCATCCAGGCATTTGCCGATCTTCCGGTAATGCCCACGTATTTGACCGGCCATCTGATTTCGGAAACGGTTCACATTAACGCGCATCACCCGGTCCTGCATACCCTGCTGCTGCACGCTTTCGTTCTGGTGGGTCTGAAACTGTTTCACTCGGCCGGCGCCGGTCTGTTTATACTGGGCGTTTTGCAGACGCTCCTGCTGATCACCGCGCTTTCCGCCGGCATCTGCGTATTGGTGCGGCATTCACGGATTTCCGGGGTCGGCATTGCTCTCATGCTCGCATTCTGGATCTTTCTGCCGATAAGTCAGACGTACTTCTTCCTGATGACGAAGGACGTTCTTTACACAGTTGTATTTCTCTTCTTTTTGATCTGTCTCTTTCAGATTCAGAAAGGAATGGCCGATAAAAAATATAAGATCGGCCTGGGACTTTCGGCTGTCGGGATGATATTGTTCCGGAACGAAGGGAAATACATTTTGGCAGCGGCTTTAGTCGTTGTCCTCCTGATCAGTCTGAAGAAGCCGCGGAGGCTTGAACTGACCCGGGTGGCGCTCGGCGGCCTGGCGGTCACGGTTTTGGGTGCCGCGATCCTGAGTGCGGTTCTGTCTGCCGGTTCCGTGACGCCCGGAAGCCGTCGCGAGATGTTGTCCGTGCCTTTCCAGCAGACGGCCAGATATCTGCGCGATCATGGAGAGGATGTCACCGAGGAGGAACTGCAGACCATAAATGCGGTGCTGGATGCAGATCGAATCAGGACGGTATATGATCCGAACAGTTCCGATCCGGTCAAGTATTCATTTAATGAAGACGCCGCGAGTGATCAGATATCTGCATATCTGAGAGTGTGGTGGAATATGTTTTTGCGGCATCCCGGATGCTATATTCAGGCGACGATCGGAAACTATTATGAGTATGTGTATCCCGATGCAGGGCCAATGAATATGACCAGTTATTCCTGGTCCGTGAGGAGAATGGAGGAAATAAACAGACCATTGGAGCCGTATGGGGTATCGCTCTCATACCCGCAGCAGCTGGACGCTTTCCGGCAGGTATACGAAACGGTCAAATACAGCGGCGACTGGCTCCCCCTGATCTCCATGTTTATGAAACCGGCTGTATATGTCTGGCTTGCGGCGTTTCTGCTGCTGTGCAGCCTGCGTTATCGCTCCAGAAATGTTCTGACCCTGATCGCGGTCCCGGTGTTTATGATACTGGTCTGCTTCCTGGGACCCTGCAACGGAACTTACGGACGGTATCTGTACCCGTTGATAATGGCTGCACCGCTGCTGGTCTGTATGACTCTGAGCCTTTTGGCCGGGAAGCGGCAGGCGGAGAAGGCAGCTGCGGAAGCGGCTGTGAGAGACGGGGAAGAAGAGGCGGAAAGGAAAGAACCGAATGGATAAGATCGCTGTTTTGATCCCGTGTTATAATGAGGCGCAGACGGTCGCGAAAGTAGTCCGCGACTTTCGGGAAGTGCTTCCGGAAGCGGTGATCTACGTATATGACAATAACTCCACCGACGACACTGCCCTGATCGCGGAGCGCGAAGGCGCTGTCGTCCGCCATGAGTATATGCAGGGAAAGGGCAATGTCATCCGCCGGATGTTCCGCGAGATCGACGCGGAATGCTACATCATGACCGACGGAGATGACACCTATCCCGCGGAATACGCGCCCGAGATGGCCCGCAAGGTCCTCGAACGGCAGGCAGACATGGTCGTGGGCGACCGGCTGTCGTCCACGTATTTTACGGAGAATAAGCGGCCGTTCCACAATCTGGGGAATTCCCTGGTGCGCGGCAGCATCAACCGCCTGTTCCGCTCCGAGATAAAAGACATCATGACCGGATACCGGGCATTTTCCTATCAGTTCGTGAAGAGCTTTCCGGTGCTGTCGAAGGGCTTCGAGATCGAGACGGAGATGAGTATCCACGCGGTGGATAAGAACATGCATCTGGACAATGTCATCATCGATTACCGCGACCGCCCCGAAGGGAGCGAAACGAAGCTGAACACGTATTCCGACGGAATGAAGGTGCTGTTCACCATCGCCAGGCTGTTTAAAAACTATAAGCCGCTGCAGTTCTTTTCCATCATCACGGTGATCCTGCTGATCGTCGCCGCCGTGTTCTTCATACCGGTCGCGGTCGATTTCGTACGCACCGGGATGGTCGCGCGCTTCCCGACGCTGATCGTGTGCGGCTTCGTGGTGATCGCGGCTCTGCTTTCGTTCTTCGCGGGCGTGATCCTGCAGACGATCCGCCAGAAGGACCGGCAGGATTTCGAGATGCGTCTGGTGGAGATCGAAAACCGCAGGCAGCGGACGGAGTGACGGCGGCCGGGTCGGCCGGGCCGAAGGAGAAAAGACATACATGGAAGACCGGAACGAACATAAACCGGATATCTTCGACCGCATCATGGCATTGCCCGGGCTGAGGATCTTCGAGCCTTTCTATAAGAAATACAAGGAGATCCTGCTCTACCTGTTCTTCGGGGCGCTCTGCACGGTCGTGAGCATCGGCAGCTACGCCGCGCTGAACGTGGGTCTGGGCGTGAACGAGCTCATCGCGAACGTGATCTCATGGATCTGCGCGGTGACGTTCGCGTTCTTCACGAACCGGGTGTGGGTGTTCGACGCGCAGACCGAGGGGGCGGGAGCGTTTCTCGGACAGATGGCGAAGTTTTACGGCGGGCGCGTATTCACGCTGATCGTCGAGGAGGCCATACTGTTAGTGTTAATCACGAAGATGGTCTTTAAGAGCGTGCTGATCAAGG
>CAYLPO010000239.1:0-3504 GCA_964385575.1 uncultured Lachnospiraceae bacterium
AGTATGACTTCAGAAACAAACTGAAGGATCCGATGAACACGGTGCTTCCGGCATCCATCGAGCAGGAGAAAAACTGGATGCAGCTCGTGG
Organism: uncultured Lachnospiraceae bacterium; assembly: GCA_964385575.1. Taxonomy (GTDB): domain Bacteria; phylum Bacillota; class Clostridia; order Lachnospirales; family Lachnospiraceae; genus RGIG5636. The sequence goes on from CAYLPO010000239.1 coordinate 91, forward strand.
AACGGTATGCTGCGGTCTTATTCGCAAGGGACTACGCATCTTCCGTTAAGGCGGAGGAGGTGCTCCATGCGTTTTCAAGTCTGCCTTATATTTCCCTGCTGACGCTGGACTATGCGCCGATTGACAGAAGGCTCTTAAAGGACATGCTGGAGGCGGCCTATATGAATAATGAGAAGGCCATCGCGCAGGAGGCGGATTCCAGGAGGAGCCGCGGGCAGTACAGCCTGGGGGTGTCATTCGCGAAGGAGTCAAGACGTGAGGAACTGGAGGAATACATGCTCCAGGTGGAGAACAACAACGAAAGCAGTTTCCATGTCTGCCTTCTGTTCGTGGTCACGGCGGATTCCGAGAAGGAACTGGCTTCCATGATAGAAGAAGTAAAGGCGACCGGAAAGGAAAAAGGCGTCTACATGGAAACCTGCAACCATACGCAGCTGAAGTCATTAAACACCGCCCTTCCGAACGGCTGCAGGAATATCTGTTATCCCAGAAACTTCCTGACCTCTTCTGTGGTGGCCTATCAGCCGTTTTATGCACAGGAACTGCAGGAGCAGGGAGGAATCTTTTACGGCCTGAACAGGACGACAAAGCATCTGGTGTTCGGAAACCGCAAGCTCTTGGCATCTCCTCACGGGGTGATCATCGGCTATACCGGTTCCGGAAAATCCTTTTTCATCAAGGAAACGGAAGTCGCCCAGACGCTTCTTGCCACGGATGACGACCTGATCATCCTGGATCCGCAGAACGAGATGCAGGGGATCTGCCGGGAGTTTGCCGGCCAGTTCATTGACCTGACGCCGAAGTCGCAGATCTATATCAATCCCCTTGAGGTACCTGAGGATATTTTAAACGCGAACTCAGCAGTCAGAAGCGAGTTCGTTGCGGAACAGAGCGGATGGATCCGTTCCTTCTGCCAGGCTGCGATGAGGAACATTCTTCTGACGGAGGAGCATATCGCGGTTCTTTCGAGGGCCGTCAGGGAGATCTATGAGGAGATCTTTGAGAAGACGAAAATCAAAGAACAGCCGACCCTTAAAAGTGTGCGGGAACGCATAAGAACCTATAGGGAAAAAGCTTCCGCCCAGGAGGACCGGTCGATCGCAAGGCGCCTTTACAACTCTCTGGAGGAATACACGGAAGGCGCATTTGATCTGTTCGCGCATCCGTCGAACATAGACATCAGCAGGCGGTTCGTAGTATTCGGCCTTGCCAACGTGCCGCATGACCTGTGGGAGCCGGTTATGATCACGATCATGCATTTCCTCTCCAACCGCATGGATTACAACAAGAAGCTGGGGAGGCCCACGAGACTGATCATTGACGAGGCGCAGGAAGTCTGCAGGAATCCGTCATCCGCGGCCATGCTGCTTAGAGCGATCAGGACGTACCGTAAGTTCGGCGGAATGGTGACGATGGCCCTGCAGAACCTTACCGGGGCTCTTGAAAATGACAAGCTCCGCGACATGTTTTCCAACTGCGGGTATAAATACTTCCTGAACCAAAGCGGGATCGATGCCGGGCAGCTTCGAAGCATACAGGATCTTTCGGAATCGGAGTACGCGTCCCTGAATGAGGACCGTCCCGGCTACGGCCTTCTGGTCTGGGGGAACAAGGTGATCAAGCTTGATTCCGTCATGAGCAGGGAAAACCCGCTGTATGAAATGTTCTCCACGAACTTTCATGAAAAGTCGAAGAAGGCCATGTTTTATAACCTTCCGGAGGACCCGCAAGGAAGCATCACGGAAACCAAAACACAAAGAAATCCTGATGAACTGGATAGCGCTGTACTTAAGGTAACGGAAGTGATTCCTGTTACAATGGAGGAGATTATAAGTGCCACCGGTGAGGACAGGAAAGCCGTAACCGATGCGGTCAAACGGCTTCTGGACGCCGGAGAGCTTTCGGCAAAAACGGAAGCGGACGGCGTGAGGTTTATCAGGGAGACGATAAGGGGAACAGAATAAATGAAGATATCCGAAGCAAAGAACGGGAAGGTCCGGTATACCGAAAGCAAAGTTGCTTCGGGTAAAACCAGCCTTAAAAAGAGCGGCGTGGAAAGGCTTAACAGAAATGAACCGGACTTTATGGAATACCTTTCGGAGAAGGACAGGCGGCGATGGGACCGCCTGTCTGATTCCGGAAAGGAAAGAATCATACGAAAAGCACAGCAAAACGCCAGAGTAAGAGAAGCAATGAAGGCGGAGGAGACAGGAAACAACGGAGCCGCCGGCAGGCACACAAGGAATGTCAGAGTGTATGCTTCTGCGGTATCCCTGCAAAGCACGCCTGCTATTGCCGGACAAAGACCTTCCGGAACGGTAAACACTGAAGGACCCACGCGGATCAACAACAGTTCTAACGCAGTACCCGGAACGGACCGGCGCACTGTATCAGCGGCCTCTTCAGACGGAACCCGGGCCAGCAGTCAGGGATCTTCCGGATTGCATGTGAACAGGACATCCGGGCAATCCGTATCCGGAAGCCATGTGAACAGCTCTCCTGCAGGTTCGGGAAGCTTCATCGGGCTTGCCGCATCCGCGGCTAAAAAAACGGCTTCGAAAGTAAGCAGGGCTCTGAAAAACAAATCCGAACAGATGATGGGTGGCGAAGCCGGGAAGAACGCTGAGGCTGCGGAACAGGCAACGGAAGAAGTAAAGAAGGTAACAAACCCGATCAAAAAGACGGTCGGGGCTATTTTTGCGCTGCTCGCACTTATCATCGGCCCGTTCTTCTTCATCCTTCTTTTGATTATCCTGCTTGTTGTAGTGATCATTTTTATCGTGGCATGGCTGGTCTCGATCCTGATCCCGACTGTAACACAGGGACATGGCGACTATACCGTATCGGGAATGATGCCCTATTACTGCCAGCAGGATGAAAGGTGGGGTTCCTATCCATATGATGCGGGAACATTATACACCTACGGGTGCGGTCCGACTTCGATGGCCATGATCATGGCGTGCCTGACCGGGGATTTTACGATCATACCTACTACGATGGCAGACCTGGGCAACCAGAACATAGGCGTTTATGGCCTGTCAGTGAGCGGAACCCATTCAGCGCCGCAGAATATCGCAGCTCTTTACGGGATCGATGGCATTGAACAGATGGGCGGACCAAGCCAGAACTGCTGCGGCGCGAATGCATACGACCTGTCCTATATCAAACAGAAGATCCGCGAAGGGTGCCCGGTTCTTGTCAGCGTAACAGGTTCTTACTGCGACGTGACAACGGAAGGCCATTATTTTGTCCTGTACGGTGAGGGAGAAAACGGCGTATATATTTACGATCCGGCTACTCTTGGAAGGGTTTATCAGGAAAGCATTGAAAACGGTGGAACGGACTGGAATACCTGCCTTAACAGCGCGAAACACATCTGGATCTTCCCGGCACCGCAGATTCGTGTCGAAGGTG
>CAYLPO010000240.1:0-3479 GCA_964385575.1 uncultured Lachnospiraceae bacterium
CCAAGTGGTCCGACGTGGACATCGTGGTCTACATCGGCTGCGGCGAGCGCGGCAATGAGATGACCGACGTTCTGATGGAGTTCCCCGAACTGAAAGACCCGAGAAACGGCGAGCCGCTGATGAAGCGCACCGTGCTGATCGCCAACACCTCCGACATGCCCGTGGCGGCGCGCGAGGCCTCCATCTACACCGGCATCACCATCGCCGAGTATTTCCGCGACATGGGCTATTCCGTGGCCCTGATGGCCGACTCCACCTCGCGCTGGGCAGAGGCGCTCCGCGAGATGTCCGGCCGTCTCGAGGAGATGCCCGGTGAGGAAGGTTATCCCGCATATCTGGGCAGCCGTCTGGCGCAGTTCTATGAGCGCGCGGGCCGCGTGCTGTCCATCGGCAGTGAGCCCCGCGAGGGCTTCCTGTCCGCAATCGGCGCGGTCTCGCCCCCCGGCGGAGATATCTCCGAGCCGGTCTCGCAGGCCACGCTGCGCATCGTAAAAGTGTTCTGGGGTCTGGATGCGAACCTGGCTTATCAGCGGCATTTCCCGGCCATCAACTGGCTGACCAGTTATTCGCTTTATTCGCCCGACATGGCTCAGTGGTTCGCGGAGCACGTCGCCGAAGACTGGACCGAGCTCCGCCAGCGTATGATGACGCTGCTGCAGGATGAAGCCGAATTGAATGAGATCGTGAAGATGGTCGGTATGGACGCGCTCTCCGCGGGCGACCGCCTGAAGATGGAGGCCGCCAGATCCATCCGCGAGGATTTCCTGCATCAGAACTCATTCCATGATATTGACACCTATACCTCGCTGCAGAAGCAGTATGACATGGCGCGCCTGATCATGTATTACTATGACGAGGCTTCGAACGCCATCGCGCAGGGCGCTTCGCTTTCAGGCGTGATCGCGATGGACGTGCGCGAGCGCATCGGCCGGTTCAAATACGTGCCGGAAGATCAGATCGGCAGCGAGTATGAAAAGATCCTGGGCGAGCTGCATAAGCAGATCGCCGCCTGCATGGGAAAGGAGGCCTGATATGCCGAAGGAATACCGCACCATTCAGGAAATCGCGGGACCGCTGATGATGGTCCGCGGCGTCACGGACGTGGCATATGACGAGATGGCCGAGATCGAGCTGGCGAACGGGGAGACCCGCCGCTGCCGCGTGCTGGAGATCGACGGGGAGAATGTTCTCGTGCAGCTCTTCGACAGCGCCGCCGGCATTAACCCTTCGAATTCGAAGGTCCGCTTCCTGGGCCACAGCATGGAGCTGGGCGTCAGCGAAGACATGCTCGGGCGCGTGTTCGACGGTCTGGGCCGCCCCATCGACGGACAGCCTGACATCCTGCCGGATGCCCGCATGGACATTAACGGTCTGGCCATGAACCCGGCCGCCCGCGTGTATCCGGAAGAGTTCATCCAGACCGGCGTCTCCGCCATCGACGGCCTGAATACTCTGGTCCGCGGCCAGAAGCTGCCGATCTTCTCGGCGTCCGGTCTGCCGCACTCGCAGCTCGCGGCGCAGATCGCGCGTCAGGCGAAGGTCCGCGGCACGGACGATCAGTTCTGCGTGGTCTTCGCGGCCATGGGCATCACGTTCGAAGAGTCGAACTTCTTCGTGGAGAGCTTCCGCGAGTCCGGCGCGCTGGCGCGGACGGTCATGTTCGTGAACCTGGCCAATGACCCCGCCGTCGAGCGCATCTCGACCCCGCGCATGGCACTCACCGCGGCGGAGTATCTGGCGTTCGAATGCGATATGCACGTGCTGGTCATCATGACGGATATCACGAACTACGCAGATGCGCTGCGCGAAGTCTCCGCGGCACGTAAGGAAGTCCCCGGCCGCCGCGGTTATCCCGGCTACATGTACACGGACCTCGCGACCATGTATGAGCGCGCCGGCCGCCAACAGGGGAAGAAGGGCTCGATCACATTGATCCCCATCCTCTCCATGCCGGAAGACGATAAGACACACCCGATTCCCGATCTAACCGGCTACATCACCGAGGGTCAGATCATCCTGAGCCGTGACCTTTACCGCCGCGGCCTGCAGCCGCCGGTCGACGTGCTGCCGAGCCTGTCGCGTCTGAAAAACAAGGGTATCGGTGAGGGGAAGACCCGCGCCGACCACATGGACACCATGAACCAGCTGTTCTCTGCGTATGCGCGCGGAAAAGAGGCGAAGGAGCTCATGGTCATCCTGGGCGAAGCCGCGCTCACCGAGATGGATCTGAAGTATGCCCGGTTTGCGGATGCCTTCGAGGAGAAGTACGTCTCGCAGGGCTATGACAATGACCGCTCCATCGAGGAAACGCTGGCCATCGGCTGGGAGCTGCTGCGGATGCTGCCCCGGTCCGAACTGAAGAGAATCGACGAGCCGTATCTGGATCAGTATTACGACGCATAAGGAGCCACTATGGCGAATACGACGATCATTCCTACCAGAATGGAGCTCACGCGCCTGAAGAAGAAGCTCGTGACCGCGGTCCGCGGACATAAGCTTCTGAAGGACAAGCGCGATGAACTCATGCGCCAGTTCATGGATCTGGTGAGAGAAAATATGGAAGTCCGCCTGCGGGTGGAGGAGGGCATCAAGGCTGCGAACCGGAACTTCGTCATTGCCCGCGCGGGGATGTCGCAGGCCGCGCTGTCGACTGCGCTGATGACCCCGAAGCAGGAGGTGAGCCTGGAGATCGCGGAGCGGAACGTCATGAGCGTCGACGTCCCGGTCATGACCACGAAGACCCGGACGGATGATCCGAATGATATCTACTCCTACGGCTTCGCGTTTACCTCGGGCGACCTCGATGACGCGGTGCGCTCGCTCGCGGATGTGCTGCCCGACATGCTGCGGCTGGCCGAGATCGAAAAGAGCTGCCAGCTGATGGCGGATGAGATCGAAAAGACCCGCCGCCGCGTGAATGCGCTGGAGCACGTGATCATTCCGGAGACGCAGGAGGGCATCCGCTATATCGCCATGAAGCTGGATGAGAACGAGCGCAGTTCGCAGGTCCGCCTGATGAAGGTGAAGGATATGATGCTGGAGGATGCTCATCATTATAAGGAGCACTGAGAATTGCGTCCGGCGTGAAAACGATGTATGATACAGTTCACCGCGGTGCGCGGTGGACTGTTCGCTTAAAAGGAGAAGTAACATGGGCATGAACGAGATGATCAACGAGGCGGAGCAGCACCTGCTCCACACCTATAACCGCTATCCGGTCGTTTTTGAACGCGCCGAGGGCGTGTATCTGTACGACACGGACGGGAAGGAGTATCTGGACGCGTTTTCGGGCATCGGCGTGATGGCGTTCGGCTACGGACATCCGCGGTTTACGGCGGCGCTGAAGTTTCAGATCAGCCGTCTGACGCACATCTCGAATTATTACTATAACGTTCCGCTGGTCGAGGCTGCGCGGAAGTTCACGGAAGGCTCCGGTATGGATCGCGTGTTCTTCACGATCTCCGGCGGCGAGGCCATCG
>CAYLPO010000241.1:0-3468 GCA_964385575.1 uncultured Lachnospiraceae bacterium
TTATTTCATTCGATTAAACATTTGGTTATTCGTTGATTAATAGCGGGGGTGATCATTATCAGAAAGCTGGCCAAACGCGGCAACATGAACGACCGCATGGATGTCGTGCTGAACAAATTCCGGTCGCGGATCAATTCCTACCCGCCTGGGATGTGTCCCCTGGTGATGTACCGGTCCATCCTGCAGATGTCCATGAACCAGTCCTGCGGGAAATGCGTCCCCTGCCGGGACGGCCTCGTAGAGGTGGACCGCCTTCTGGAGAGCATCCTGAACGGGGATGCTACTCCGGAGACCATCCCGAAGATGCGCCGCCTGTGCGAGATGATCGCCATGACGGCGGATTGTGCTGTGGGCGTCGTCGCGGCAAACACCGTGCTCGACAGCCTGACCGAATTCGCGGATGAATACGAAAGCCATGTCACGAGCCGCTGCTGCGCGGAAAACGTGGTCCAGACGGTCCCGTGCATGACGCTGTGCCCCGCGCATGTGGATGTGCCGGGGTATGTGGCGCTGATCAAGGAAAAGGACTACGCCGGCGCGGTGAACATGATCCGCGACCGCAATCCTTTCCCGACCGCGTGCGCCATGATCTGCGAACACCCCTGCGAGCGGAAGTGCCGCAGATCCATCGTCGACGCTCCCATCAACATCCGCGGCCTGAAAAAGTACGCGGTCGACCAGGTGCGCGCCAATGATGTGAAGACCCCGGAGCCGAACGTATCCACAGGGAAACGCATCGCCGTGGTCGGCAGCGGTCCTTCCGGCCTGACGGCGGCCTATTTCCTGTCGCTGATGGGGCACAGCGTGGACGTCTACGACGAGCATGAAAAGCCGGGCGGCATGCTGCGCTACGGCATCCCCGAATACCGGCTCCCGAAGGACCGGCTCGACGAGGACATCGAGGCCATCCTGCGGACCGGAGACATCACGCTGCATTGCCGGACCAGGATCGGACGGGACCTGTCGTTCGAAGAACTGCGGGCCTCACACGACGCAGTCTATCTGGGCCTCGGCGCACAGATCGGAAACCGCATGCCGGTGGACGGCGCGGACGCCCCGAACAGCATTCCCGCGGCGGATTTCCTGCAGAATGTCGCGAACGGCCACGCCCCGGACCTGACCGGAAAGAAGGTCGTCCTGATCGGCGGGGGCAATGTCGCCATGGACGCCGCGCGCACCGCCGTGCGTCTGGGTGCCGAGACCGTCCATGTGTTCACCCGCAAGCGCGACGACTACACCGCGCTGGAGACCGAGATCGAAAGCGCCATGCAGGAAGGCGTGCGCTTCCGCACGCTGCTGGCGTTCCTGAACTTCGAGACGAACCCGGAAACCGACGAAGTGCAGGCCGTCTGGCTGCAGCCGCAGATCGTCGGACCGCTTGACGAACGCGGAATGGTGACCACGGAACATTCAAGCGCGTATCCCTACCGCTTCGTCTGTGATTATCTCATTCTGGCGGTAGGCCAGCGGAGTGATCTGGAAGATTTGACCGCATTGCCTGCGGAGCGGGGACGTGTGCTCGCGGATGAGACCTGCCAGGTCGAAGGGATGGACGGCGTCTTTTCCGGAGGCGACTGTGTGAGCGGCCCCTCTACCGCCATCCGTGCCATCGCTGCAGGGCAGGTCGCGGCATTTAACATCGACGAATACCTGGGGTACCATCACAAGGTGAACTGCGACGCGCATGTACCCGGAGCGGTGCCGAACAACTGCATTCCCACCGGGCGATGCGAGATTGAAGAACGCGACGCCTTCGAGCGCCGGAAAGACTTTCTGCATGTGGAATGTCCCATGACAAATGAGGAGGCGGAACGCGAAGCCGGCCGCTGCCTGCGCTGTGATGTGTACGGCTGCGGATCCATGGAAGGAGGGCGCGGACAATGATCCATTTTACGATCAACGAAACCCCCGTCGAGGCGCCTGAAGGCTCGACCATTCTGGAAACAGCCCGCGCAAACGGCATTGACATCCCTACGCTCTGCTACCTGAAAGGCGTAAACGACATCGGCTCCTGCCGCCTCTGCATGGTGGAGGCGGAGGGCTATGACCGGCTGCTGGCGTCCTGCAAGACCCACCCGAAAGAAGGCATGGTCATCCGGACCACCAGTGAGCGGCTGGAGGACTACCGACGGGAAATGCTGGAATTTCTGCTCTCGAATCACCGGACGAACTGCATGAGCTGTCCGGAGAACGGCGAGTGCACGCTGCAGGCGCTCTGCAACCGCTACGGCGTGGAAGCGAGCGACTATGTCGGTTCGCGGATCCACATTGAGGAAAAGCTGCCGCTTCGCGCGGAAAACCTGTATCTGCAGTATGATCCCGGCAAATGCATTCATTGCCAGCGCTGCATCAACACCTGTCAGGACCTCGTCTGCAACGGTGCCCTGCAGGGAGGACGCAGCGGGGTCTTCCACACCGTAGAGACGCCGTTCGGTGAGAACTGGAAAGAGACGACCTGCGAATCCTGCGGCAACTGTGCCGAGGTCTGCCCCACCGGCGCGCTGACGCTGAAGCGCGCGCTGCGGTACCGGTCCTGGGAGACCCGGCGCGTGCGCACGACCTGCCCGCACTGCGCCACAGGCTGCCAGCTGGACCTGATCGTCCGGGGCAATGAGATCATGAGCGCGGAAGCCGCGGACGGCCCGGCCAATCACGGCCTGCTGTGCGTGAAGGGCCGGTCTGCCAGCTTCGGCTTCGTCTCCTCTTCCGACCGGCTGACCGCGCCGCTCATCAAAAACCGCGTGACCGGGCAGTTCGAAAAAGCGACCTGGGAAGAGGCGATCCGCTATACCGCGCAGCGTTTTCTGGAGCTGAAGGAACAGTACGGACCGGACGCACTCGCGGGGTTCGCCTGCTCACGCAGCACGAACGAAGACGTCTATATGGTGCAGAAAATGGTCCGCACCTGCTTCGGCACGAACAATACCGACAACTGCGCGCGCGTCTGCCACTCCGCCACAGTCGCGGGCCTCGCGAAAACGCTGGGCTCCGGCGCCATGACCAATACCATCTATGACATCACACATGATGCGGACTGCATTTTCCTGATCGGATCGAACCCGGAGGAAGCGCACCCTGTCGTCGGAATGCAGATCCGGCAGGCAGTCCGGCGCGGGACACGTCTGATCGTGGCCGACCCGCGGGACATCGGTCTGACGAAAGACGCAGACATTCACCTGAAGCTGCGGCCGGGCACGAACGTGGCTCTGGCAAACGGCATGATGCATGTTCTGATCGAGGAAGGGCTGATCGACGAGGACTATGTGCGTGAGCACACCGAAGGATTTGAGGAATTAAAGGCACTGGTCGCGGAATACACGCCCGAGAAAGCCGCTGAGATCTGCCGCCTGGATCCCGACATGCTGTGCGAGGCAGCACGGATGTACGCCCGCGCGGGACGGGCGCCCTCGCGTCCGGATAGTCGTCCTCAAAGTCAAGGATGTTCCGGATGTCCGCCCCGCGCCATCC
>CAYLPO010000242.1:0-3458 GCA_964385575.1 uncultured Lachnospiraceae bacterium
GGCAGGGGCGCAGATCGTTCCCTCGCAGTCCTTCCAGGATCCCGTCGACCGTCCGGAGCTGAGAAGTATTGAGTTCGACCGTTGCGGTATCCTCACGCCTTCCGTACAGCTTCTGCCTGCGCTCGACGGTCTCGATGACCTCCAGAATCCCGGATCGAACCATGGGCCGCAGCGTGGCCATGCTGACGGACAGATTCCGTGCCAGGATCGAAAACGGGATCACGGGGTCGTCGATCAGCGCCGCGATCACCCGTTCCCGCGCCTGATAATGCTTTTTCAGGGCTTCCCGCCGCGCCTCTTCGAGTGCCTCCGCCAAAAGCAGAGTCCGCACATACCGCACCTTCTTCGGTGCGATACGCCGTTTCGCAGGGAGCACGGTCTTCAGTGCCTGAATCATGGTGCAGCCGTAGCGATGACGGATCCAGGCCGCCAGACGCATCTGACGGTCTTCGAGCGAGACGTCTTTCTCACAGACTTCCTGAATGGGTTTGATCTTATCCCTGTCATACTCGCAGGTGTCCGTGAGGGCCATGACATAGCCCTTACGGAGCGCAGACCCGCGGCCGAAGGGAACGAGCACAGAACTCCCCTCGCGGATCACAGGCATGAGCGCATCCGGAACCGCATACTCAAAGTACCGGTCCAGATCCGGATGCCCGATGTCGATGATCACACGTGCGAAGTTTTCAGGTACTCTTCCCATAGATCTCTCAGTCTTCCGAAGCGCAGGCTGTTCGAAGCTTTCAGCAGGACCGCGTCGCCGGGGCGCAGGACCTCTTTCAGCTTTTCGAAACAGGTGTCAGTGTCATCAAAGCAGCAGATCTCTTTTACGCCGGCCGCAGAAGCAGCATTGCCCGTAATATCTGCAGCGCCCGCAGCCCCTGCCGCGATCTCCTTCGCGGCCTCACCCACGGTCAGCAGGATATCTGTTCCGCAGGCAGCCGCAAAACAGCCTACTTCGCGATGGAAACGGGGCGCTTCCGCTCCCAGTTCATTCATATTGCCCAGAACCGCGATCCGCCTTCCGCTGCAGTCCAGATCGGAAAGGACCTTCAGCGCGGCCTTCATCGAATCCGGGCTGGCATTATAATAATCGCAGATAAAGGAGACCCCGCCGAGTTCTTCGATCCGCTGCCTGCCTTCGTAACCCGAATAGGCAGACAATTTCTCTGCCGCCGCAGCAGGATCTACTCCGCAGATCTCCGCAGCCGCAAACGCGAGCAATGCATCGACGATCATATGATCTCCGTGCACGCCGAGGGTTACCGGGATCCGCTTGTCCGGGAACACGGCTGTAAAGCGACTCCCGCCGCGTTCATGCACGATCGTTTCCGCACGGACGTCGTTTTCCGGTCCGATCCCGCACTTCACGATGCGGAACGGATAGGCGGCCTGCTCCAGACGCCCCAGAATGTCATCATCTCCGTTTACGATCAGCACTCCGTCAGGCCCCAGCGCGCGGGCAAGTTCGAATTTTTCTTCGAAGATTCCTTCCCGGCTCCCCAGATATTCGATGTGCGCAACACCGATATTCGTCATCACCACCACATCCGGGCGGATCACGGAAGCCAGACGGGCCATCTCGCCGGGAATACTGATCCCGGCCTCCAGAACCGCAATCTCCTCGTCCTCAATACTCTGCATGGTGATCGGAAGACCGATCTGACTGTTAAAATTCTTTTTCGTGCGGAAGGTCTTCTTTCCGGCGGAAAGCGCCTCCGCGACCATCTCACGGGTCGTGGTCTTTCCGACACTGCCGGTAACCGCAACGACCGGAATCTTCAGTCTGTTTCTGCAAAAACGACCGATATCAAGCAGAGCCCGGTGTACATCATCCGTGAGCAGAAACGCGCATTTGTTCCCCGCAGCGCTGACGGCCGAACGATCTGCGCCGTCTCCGGAAGCCTTTCTTTCAGAGAGGCCGTCCGGAAGAAACGCGGCATTGCTCATCAGAATCACGGACGCCCCCGCTTCCAGGACCTGTGGTATGAACTTGTGACCGTCGACGCGTTCCCCCTCGATGGCCACGAACATACCTCCGTTTGAAAAATCCTCCCGGGAATCGGTGACGATCTTCGGAATACATACATCCGGTGCGCCGTAAAGGCGCGCATCGCAGGCTTCGGCAGCCTGTGCCGCTGTGATTAACATGGCGGTTCTCCTCTGCACAGATGCGGACCGCACCGTGTCGGTCCGCTTATTTCTGAAAGGTCATCCGTAGATGGACCGGAACTCCTGCGCGCTCATCAGCACTTCACGGGGTTTTTTATCTCCCATATCAGGGCTCACAACGCCTTCCTCCGCAAGCTGGTCCACGATCCGCGCCGCACGGTTAAAGCCGATGCGGAATTTCCGCTGCAGCATGCCGATGGAGACCGGTTTCTGCTGTTCGGTCACGAAGCGGCCGATCTCCAGATAAAGCTCATCCGAGCCGTCCGAAGAGGCACCGCCGCTGCCGCCGGAGCCGGAACCGCTGTCATTGGCGGTCACATCCACGATCTGGATCTCCTCGCGCTCATCCGCGTCATCCGGATCCATCTTCTGCAGGAACTCCGTGATCTCTGTGACTTCCTCGTCACTGACATAGCATCCCTGCACACGCGTAGGTTTCTGTGCGCCGGAAGGATAATAGAGCATATCGCCCCAACCGAGCAGCTTCTCCGCGCCGTTCATGTCGAGGATGGTACGCGAGTCCACGCCTGAGGCGACCTTCAGTGCGATGCGCGAAGGTATGTTTGCCTTGATGGTACCGGTGACGACATTGACCGAAGGCCGCTGCGTCACGATGACCAGATGCAGACCTGCCGCACGGGCCATCTGTGCCAGCCGGAAGATGGCTTCCTCGACCTCCTTCGGCGAAGTCATCATCAGGTCAGCGAGCTCGTCGACGATGATGACGATCTGCTTCATCTTCGGACCCATGTCGGTGTTCCCGGCCTCAAGTTCCTCCTCGACCTTCTGGTTATATCCCTTCAGATCCCGGACATTGTAATCCGCGAACTTCTTATAGCGGGCCACCATCTCGTTTACGGCCCAGTTCAGCGCTGCTGCAGCCTTCTTCGGATCCGTCACGACCGGATAAAGCAAGTGAGGGATCCCCTCATATACCTTCAGCTCGACCATCTTCGGGTCGATCATGATGAAGCCGACCTCGGACGGTTTGGCATGGTAAAGCATACTGATGATCAGCCCGTTCACGCAGACAGACTTACCGGAGCCCGTGGTGCCGGCGATCAGCAGATGGGGCATCTTCGCCAGGTCGGCAATGATCACCTGTCCGGCGATATCCTTACCTACCGCAAAAGCCAGCTTCGAGCGATGTTTCTTAAACTCTTCACTATCCACGACTTCGCGCAGTGTGACCGAGGTACTCTCCTTATTCGGGACCTCGATGCCGATCGCGGATTTTCCGGGGATGGGCGCCTCGATGCGGACATCCTCCACCGCCAGGCTGAGCT
>CAYLPO010000243.1:0-3457 GCA_964385575.1 uncultured Lachnospiraceae bacterium
TGGCGAAGTCATTTCCGCAGCAGGCGGGCTCGACGCAGCCGATGATGCAGTAGTTTCTCGCATCCTCGATGGGGATGCCGCGGCGAAGGATCGACTCGTAGACGACCTCGTCCTTTTCAAAGATGGGGACGCCGCCGACCTGCTTCGTGCACTCGATGCCGGCCTCCCAGAGTTCATCGGGCGTCGTCGCACTGACGCGCATCGTGATGGGCGGGTTGTGCAGCTGCAGACGGTGCGAGGACTGCAGGACCATGTAGGTCGCCGCGTTCGTCGCGTCTGTGCCGTCCTTGTTCTGGCCGCCGACCGTGATGTTCTGGCCCGAGGTGTAGCCGGGACCCGAGCGCGTGCGCAGCTCAGCCCAGACTTTGTTATTCTCCGCGACCTTCAGCATGAAGCTGTCCATGATCTCCTGGGCGAACTCCTTCGTGATCGCGCCGGAAGCCAGATCGGCCTCCAGGTACTTGCCCACGTACTGATCCAGACGGCCGTAGGAGATGCCGTGCAGCTGGCCGTCCATGATCTGGCCCAGCTGATACAGATAGCAGGCCTGGATGGCTTCCCAGTAGTTCCGGCAGGGGTTCTCGATGATCCAGCCGAGGCTGTCGGCCATCTGCTCGAGTTCGGCCTTCCGCGCAGGGTCGGTCTCAGCCGCGGCCTTCTCGGCGACTGCGGCAGCGTAGCGCTTCGTGTAGGTGATGAAGCCCTCGGAGACCTGCTTTACCGCGCGGTAGAAGTTATAGTTTCTGGCGGTATCGCCGAAGATACCTTTCTCCTCGAGCTCCTGCATCTTTGCGGCGGCTTCGTCACGGATCGCGCCGAAGCCCTTATCCACGACCTTCCAGAAATTGCCGCAGAAGTGGCCGATGGGGTTTGCGCTGTTTCCCTTCGGAAGCCAGTTCAGGACACCGTTTCCGACGATATCCCAGTATCCTTCGGGAAGATAGCGGTCGACCTTCGAGCTGGTGGAGTTCTTGTCCCAGAAATCGATCGTGTTGCGGATATATTCCTTCGTCTCTTCGTCGATGTCGTAAGGATCGATGGTCCGGGTGGGAAGCGTGTCAAGTTCGCCCTTGATCCAGGCCAGGTCATTGTCCGGATAAAGCGGACTGCAGCGGTATGTGGAACCCGGATAACCCACGATCAGCTCATCCTCATTCACGGGGGTGGGCATGTTCTCGAAGAGGTTCTTCAGGTTATAGGCGCGCTTCAGAATGCCGGTCAGATCCGGGTTCTCCATGTAGAACTCGGTGACGAGCTGATACCGCGCGAGGTCGATCTTCGGCTTCGTGGTGCGGTACTTTTTGCGGATCCGCGCGATGCGGTCCGTGATCGGTGCTTTCTGATACATGACGTGGGCTCCTTTCAAGATAAAAGTTTCTAAAGGGGAGGGCAATGACATTGCCCGTAACGCACAAATTCAATTATATTATAAATACAGCAGCGGGAGAATTCTACGATTATCTGAAGGAGAGCGCGTATGAGTACGGACCTGGAAGGATATGTGGCCCTGATCACAGGCGGATCGAGCGGCCTGGGGTATGAGATGGCGAAACAGCTCCTTTCGGAGGGAGCGACGGTGGTGATCGCTGCGCGGGGCCGCGGTCGGCTGGAGGCTGCGCATGACAGGCTGGAGTGGAGCGGGCTTCATGTTCACACGGTCACCATGGACGTGACCGATGCGGAATCCGTGGAGCAGGCGGCGAAATGGTTCCGCGAACGGTTCGATCATCTGGATATGCTGGTGAACAATGCGGGCATCGGGAATAATGCGCCCGGCATGGAAGGGGTGCCGCGTGAGCATACGTTTCTGGATGTCCCGCTGCGGACCGTGCGTGCGGTCGTGGATACGAATCTGATCGGAAGTTATCTGGTGGCAAAGGAATTCGTGCCCGTCATGCTGAAGCAGGGATATGGGAGTGTGGTATATGTTTCAACAAGCGGAGGCACCATGACGCGTCCCGGACAGTTTCCCTACGGTCCGTCGAAGGCCGGCGGGGAGGCCATGGCGTGGATCATGGCGCAGGAGCTGCAGGACAGCGGCATTGCGGTGAATATCATTTGCCCGGGCGGCTTCACGGATACCGCGATGGCCGGAGAGGGGGATAAAGAATTCTTTTTGGAACATGGGTTGGAGATCCTGCCTCCGTCGGTTCTGAATAAGACGATCTCTTTTCTGGCTTCGCCTGCATCAGCCGGGATCACCGGCGAGAAGATCATTGGGAAGGAGTTGGATGCGTGGCTGGCGGAGCGGGGGATCGCGTTTTAAAGGAAAGGTTCGCTGTCTGAGATGAATGAGAGAATCGTTGAAAATGCGATCGCTTTTGTAAAGGAGCTTTTTCGCGCGAATGCCGGAGGTCATGACGTTGATCACACGATGAGAGTGTACCGGAACACGCAGCGGATCGCGGAGTCCGAACCGGACTGTGACCTGCGGATCGCGGTCCTGGCGGCGCTGCTCCATGATGCGGATGATCACAAACTGTTTGCGACAGCAGGCAATGCAAACGCCCGGGCCTTCCTGCAGGAGAATGGTCTTCCGCGGCAGTGCATTGACCGGATCTGTGAGGTGATCAATTCTGTTTCTTTCAGCCAAAACCGGGGAAAGATTCCGGAAACGACAGAAGGAAAAGTGGTGCAGGATGCGGATCGTCTGGACGCGTTGGGTGCGGTCGGGGTCGCGCGGACGTTTGCCTACGGCGGGGAACATGGCCGGCCTATGCAGGAATCCGCGCAGCATTTTTACGAGAAACTGCTGCACTTAAAGGAACTCATGAATACGGAAACTGGGAAACGCCTGGCAGAGCAGCGCCATGCGTTTTTGGAGAGCTTTTTAGCGGAATATCTGAAGGAGACCGGAACTTCGGATAAGGATTTGCGAGAGAACGGGTTCTGTGACAGGAAATAAAATGAAGATCATGGTAAGCGCCTGCCTGGCAGGCGAAAACTGTAAATATAACGGCGGAAATAACCGAAACGATCGGCTTATGGAGCTGCTGGCCGGTCATGAGATCATTACGGTCTGCCCGGAGCAGCTGGGCGGACTGCCCACGCCGCGCGTGCCTTCCGAGATCTGCAGTGGTGTGGTCATGGCGCAGGACGGCAGGAACGTGGAGCGGGAGTTTCGCGCGGGAGCGGGGAGGTGTCTGGAGATCGCCATGCGGGAACAGCCAGACCTGATCGTGCTGCAGTCCAGAAGTCCCAGCTGTGGTGTGAAACAGCGGTACGACGGGACTTTTTCGGGAACCCTGGTCGAGGGTATGGGCGTGACGGCGGAGCTTTTGATCGGGCATGGTTTTCGGGTTGTGGATGCGGAGGATCTTTCTGAAATCACGAGGCGCCTGACCTTAGGGCCGACCCGGGATTCGGGGGATCATCTCGCAAACGCTGCGCGTTCGCTCGATGTCTGTCAAGCGCCAGAGGCGCCTGACCTTGGGGCCGCCCCGGGCTTCGCGTGTGA
>CAYLPO010000244.1:0-3450 GCA_964385575.1 uncultured Lachnospiraceae bacterium
CCCCGAGCTGATTGGAGCAGATGCATGAAATCTGTTGTTTCTCAATGGTTTTTTAATGTCTACGGTACTCACTTCAGCTAACACAGGGGTGTTCGCCCCCACGCCCAGCTCCAGTAAAAGGACCTTCTTTCCCTCATGCGCCGCGAGGTAATCCGCATAGGCCGCGGCCGCTCTGTGCCAGCCGGCATCCTCGACGAAGGTGTCGTCCGCGCGCAGGTTCATGGTCACAGGGCCGCCGTCCGGCGCGGTCGGAATGAGCTCTGCCGGAATCCGCATGGAGACGGCCGGGGCACCGTCCGGACTGCCGTCCGCCGGCCCGAAGCCGCCTGCCGGTGTGCGGAACACGCCGCCGGCGTCCCGCACGAAGCCCTGGGCTTCCATGGCGCGCATGACCCAGGCTTCATTGTCCCAGGTCTCCCGAACCGACGGGTCCGTGCTCTGAAACAGACCGTAGTCGCCCTGCGTGTAGAACAGACGGCTCTTCGCGAAGCCCGCTCTCCGGAACTGGTGATCGACGTTCGTCGTGATCACGAAATGATCCCGGTCTTTCACGAGCCCGAGCAGTTCCCGATAGACCGGCTCCGGCGGATCGACGTAACGGTTAATGTAAATATTCCGGGCCCAGAACGCCCAGCGGGTCTCGTCATCCGGAAACGGGTAAAAACCGCCCGAATACATGTCCCGGAAACCGAAGGCCCGGGAAAAGTCCGCGAAGTACGCCTCGAACCGCTCCCCCGAGTAGGTAAACCCGGCCGACGTCGAGAGGCCTGCGCCCGCACCGATCACGACCGCGTCGGCCTCCGCCAGACGTTCCCGCAGAACGGCGATCCGCTCGGCGAACGTCCCGCTCCCGCGTGTCATCCTTCCCGACATCTTCCGCGCCCCGGCAATGCCCAGGGCGATCGTGCTTCGATAGCCGTCGCGATCAGAGGCGCGGAAGCCGTTTCCCCAGTCCTCATGCGCCTCGCCGATAGCCTTAAACGCCCTGCCCCGGGCGGCGTCGCGATTCTGTTCGTCAGGATAAGAGCCGCTCATAGATCCTCCTGTCTTCGTCCTTAAAAACGTTAAATATCACGCGGTCCACCGCGCCCTGATGCTGATCCAGCCAGTTCGTGACCATCCGGACCGCGATCTCCGCGGCGCGCTCGTTCGGAAAGCGGAACACCCCTGTGGAGATGCAGCAGAACGCCACGCTCCGCAGCCCTTCGCGCTCACACAGATCCAGCGTGTTCCGATAGCAGGACGCCAGATCGCGTTCGAGTGCCGGCGTCAGCTCGTCCGTCACGATCGGCCCCACGATGTGAATGATCTTCTTCGCCGGCAGGTTATAGCCGTCCGTCAGCATCGGGACCGCGGTCGGCTGTTCATATTCCTCGCCGTAACGCTCCCGCAGCAGTCCCATCTGCCGGTCGCACTCTTCCCTCAGTTCCACGCCCGCGAATGTGTGGATGCAATTTCCGACACTGTTCCGGGTCACACGATAATGCGCCTTTTTGAGCAGTGTCGGACTGCTCAAAAAAACGTTCATAGTCAATATCTTCACCCTTCAGGAATACGTTGACTTTGCCGCCGTCTCCGGAGCGGACAACATAGATCCTGGCAACCACCGTCTTGATCGCGTTGATGATCTCGTCGGGTGTTTTACCCTTTATTATAGCAGAAAAATCTTCCAGCGTGTTAAGAGACCTTGAATAATCTCTGAATTGCGATTCTTCATTTTCAGCACTTTCCTCAAGTTTCCGAAGCGCCCGTCTCTTTTCTGTGGCTTCTGCGGCCATTTCATCGATATCCGCCTGAATATAGGGTTTCGTTGCTTCCGATGCGTCACGAAGCGCTTTAACCTGAGTCTTGATATCAAGTTCGAGCTTCTGCAGCTCTTTACTTAACGCTTTCATATCAGCTTCGCTCGATTTATTGTCCATGCGGGCCTTTATGTCGCTCTGAAGCTTGGCCCAGTATCTGTTCTTCTTGTTTTTACCGAGCTTGGAAAGCTCCTTTACGATATATTCATCCATCTCCACGCCGTGAACAGCCTGAAAACTGCAGGTACCTCTTCTGACTGCATTCGGACAGGCATATTTGAAGCGTGGCTTTCCGTGCGTATAGCGTTTGCTTTCAGAGATTATGGACAATCTTGATCCGCAGATCGGACAGTACATTATCCCGGCCAGAAGAGCGTTCGTTGCTCTGTGCGGTCTGTTGTACCTCTCAAATATCTCGTCCTTGATATTCTGAGCCTCAATCCAGGTGGCCGAAGGAATATATCCTTCATGCTTTCCCGGAGCAATGATCCATTCATCTTCCTCTTTAAAAAGTGTGTATCTTGAAAACTCCGGATTCAGAAAGGTGGAATCGTCGGACTCCTCTTTCAGCTGAGTGGTCCGGTTATATACGGAGATTCCGTGGACGCCGTCGTACTCACTCTTTTCTCCATATAAATTGCAGCCCGTGTCAAGAAAGTATTTATAGGAATCCTGATCGGCAACACAGTACACCGGATTTCTGATCATGTCTTTTACCGAGGAGAGCCTGAAGCTGCCTCCGATTCTTGTTTTCCAACCCTCCTTGTTTAATCTCAGGACTGTTTCTTTATAGCTTCTTGTAGAGATAAAAATCTCGAAAACATGCTGCACCAGTGCCCGTTCTTTGGGAACCGGCACAAGATATGAGAAGCTGCTCCTGCTTTTTCCGGTTCCGTATTTGGACCTTTCTATTACAAAACCGGTAGGCGCGATACCGCCCATCCATCTGCCATCCTTGGCAAGCTCACCAAGGTTATCCTGAATACGCTCTGTCAGAATGTCGCGTTCAAACTCAGCGATCATTCCCAGCATCTGAATCATCATCTTGGAACCGCTGTCTTTTGTGTTCAGATTGTTGGAGCTGATCAGAAGCGCCACATCATACTTGTTCAGGAAGTTGATCATGGTGGTCAGATCGGACATCTTACGGCTGATGCGGTCCAGCTTATAGCAGACGATCGCCTTGATCTTTTTCTTTTCCACATCATGGATCATCCGCTGAAAGTCAGGTCTGTCCGAGTAGAAGCCGCTGATACCCTCGTCTTCATAAATCCCGTACTCATAGTCTTCCGGGAGATTCAGATGAATCCGTGCGTAATCCTTGCAGTATTCCTCCTGATTGGAAATGGAATCTCCCTTGTGTGTGATCTTTGATTTTCTGGCATATATAACAACCTGTCGGTTATCCTCTTCAGGACGTATTTTCTTTCTCATTGGGTTAATCTCCTTTCGGGCTTGAACGCAGTATAGGAAAACAAAAGAGGAAAGACAAATGTGCGATTGAATGCCTTTCCTCTAAAACTCATGTTCTGTTCCTGATCTCTTCAATCACATTATACAGAGCCCTGAGATCCGCCTGACTCAGCTCGTCCAACCGGTCAGACAGCAGCTCCACTTTCTTGCGTTCAAAATCCTCGATATACTTATC
>CAYLPO010000245.1:0-3448 GCA_964385575.1 uncultured Lachnospiraceae bacterium
ATATAATCCAGATAGTATTTGCAAATCTATCGTCATGGGACCCGCCCCGCGCGGACCCGACGATCGGAAGACCCGGGAAAAGGAGGGCCGCAGCTGAAGATCGCCGTAGAAAATGGAAAGCTGTATGTTTATCCGGAAGGAAGGATCAGCGCCGAGAACGCAGATGCCTTCGAGCGGGAGCTCTCGGACGCGATCTCCGCGCACGCTGAGGCAGAACTGGTGATCGACGCCGCCGGCCTGGAGTACATCTCCAGTTCGGGGCTGCGGGTACTGCTGCGCCGGCAGCAGCAGTCGGACGAGAAGATCACGATCCTCAACGCTTCTCCGGAGGTCTATGAGATCTTCAGCGTTACGGGCTTTACCAAGATCATGAACGTGGAGAAGGCCCTGCGTTTCGTTTCCATTGAGGGGCTGGAGCAGATCGACGAGCTGTGCGAGCTCATCCGAAGCGAGTTCTGAGCGCGGAGGTTTCGACATGGCTGAGATCACATTGACCCCCCTCACGGATGATGACCGGGAGCAGTTCATCCTCGATAATCAGCGCGCGTTCAAATACGGCGCGATGGAGGAGTTCGGAATGCGGGACGATCACATGGAGGAGGAAGGCGAGATCATTTCCCGGAAGACCATCGAGCGGAGCATCGACGGCGGCGCCGCCTACCGGATCCGCGAAGACGGAGAGATCGTCGGCGGACTCGTGCTGAAGATCGATCGGCAGACACAGCATAATCACCTGGAGCTGCTGTTCATCAGTCCGGAAGCGCACAGCAAGGGCCTCGGTTTTGCCGCCTGGCAGGAAGTCGAACGCCTCTATCCGGAGACCCGGGTCTGGGAGACCTGTACTCCCAGCTTCGAGACCCGGAACGTTCACTTCTATGTCAATAAATGCGGGTTCCACATCGTGGAGTTTTTCAACAGCCATCATCCGGATCCGCATGATCCCGAGACCGGTGAAGAAAACAGTTATGACGGCGAGGATCTCGGCGGCATGTTCCGCTTCGAGAAAAAGATGAACTGATCCCGCCCGGATTTTGTGTGGGTTATTGACATATGTCGCTATCGCGCCTAAAATAATTAATGACATATGTCAGAAAGGAGGGCTTATGCCCAGACCATTCAGATGTCGCAGAATAGAGCGGCAGCCGGTCTATCGAAGCTTCTCGCCCGACGACATCACAGCCGAAGACAGTGTTCGGATGACCGTTGACGAGTTTGAGGCATTGAGGCTGCTGGACAGCGAAGGCCTTACCCAGGAAGGCTGCGCGGCCAGAATGAACATTGCCCGGACCACCGTCACAGCCATTTACGACAGCGCGAGGAAAAAGGTCGCTGATGCCCTGGTGAACGGGAAACGGCTGCTGATCGCCGGCGGACACTGTGAATATGAACCGGTCGAGATCGACCAGGAGATCATGGAGAAAGGAACAGGCACGATGAGAATAGCAGTTACGTACGAAAACGGAGAGGTCTTCCAGCACTTCGGTCATACCGAACAGTTTAAGCTTTACGATGCGGAGGACGGAAAGATCGTAAATGAGCAGGTCATTGATACGAACGGAAGCGGACACGGTGCGCTTGCGGGCTTCCTGCAGGCGGCCAGGGCGGATGCGCTGATCTGCGGAGGTATCGGCATGGGAGCGCAGACGGCGCTTGCGGATGCGGGGATCAGGCTCTATGCCGGAGTCCGGGGCTCCGCGGATGCTGCCGCAAAAGCGCTTGCCGAAGGAACGCTCGAATATGATCCGAATGCAAAGTGTGACCACCACGGCCATCATCACGGAGAGGGACATGAGTGCGGCCATCACCACGGCGAAGGACATGAGTGCGGCCATCACCACGGTGAAGGACATGAGTGCGGTCATCACCACGGAAAGGGCCTCGACTGCGGACATCAGGAAGGCGACGAAGGCTGCCGCCGGCATCACGAAAAGTAAGAAGATTTCTCGGCGTTTGCTGTGGGTTCGATTCCCGCCGGGAACATAGGGGGAGCTGCCTTTGGGCAGCTCCTTTTTTCATATCGCTTTTACCATGAGGAAAAGATATAATCCAGATAGTATTTGCCATGGCAATAAACAATCAGACAGGCTGAGGATCGGGTATGAAGAAAACGAAATCGCGCATCGCGCCTGTGGCCGCGTGCATCATCACCATGCTCTGTGTGGGGATCGTTTATATGTGGAATGTCTTCCAGCAGCCGGTCATGGACCATTACGGCTGGGAACGCACCGCAGTATCTTTCATCTCGGCGGTAAATCTGTTCATGTTTACCGCAGGGATCTTCCTGGGCGGCCTGATCGCGGACCGGAAAGGGCCGAGGCTGGTGAACTTCCTCTCGGGCATCCTGTTTTTCACGGGCCTGTTCCTGACCTCCATGCTTCCTGCCGACGCGCCCCGGCTCATTTATATCACCTACGGCGTGCTGGGCGGATGTGGCGTTGGCCTGGCTTATGCCGGTGCGACGAACTGTTTGCAGAAATGCTTTCCGGAACGGCGCGGGTTTGCTTCAGCGCTGGCGACCTGCGCGTTCGGCACGTCCATCGTGGTCTGTGTACCCATTGCCCGGGCGCTGCTGGAGCGGGGGGTTCCATTCGCGTTCCGCGTGCTGGGTTCCGTGCTGGGCTGCATCGTTCTGGTCTGTTCGTTCTTCATCGTGATTCCCGGCGCGGATCGGAAGCCGGAAGAGAAGCCGGCAGCAACTGCAGGCACCGTGCAGAAGAGCGACCGTGAAAACTATTCGGTGGGAGAAGCACTTCGGGATCCGCGCTTCTGGTTCATGTGTACGCCGCTGTTTTTCATGAGCGTGACGTATATGGTCGTAAATCCCATTATTCAGACCCTGGGCGCGGAGCGCGGGCTCAGCCCGGGAGTTCTTACGACCACGGCCATGCTGGTCGGCATTGCGAGCGCCGTCTCGCGATTTATTGTGCCGACCCTCTCGGACAAGCTTGGCCGGGCACGATCCATTCTGGTAATGACGTTCGTGATGATGATCTGCGCGATTTTGATGATCTTCGTCCGCGGAGCGGCCTATCCTGTCGTGATCTTCCTGATCGTCTGCGCATACAGCGGACCTGCCGGGGTCTACCCGGCCATGAGCGGAGATGCGTTCGGGATGAAGAACTGCGGGACCATTTTCGGTCTGGCATTCTTCTCGATCGGTTTCTCATCGCTCTTCTCCACATGGATGACGGGCATGATCTATCGTGCGACCGGCAGCTACACGGGCGTTTTTATCGCTGCGGCCCTGCTGTGCCTGGTTCCTATCGTCTGTCTGTCGATCTATGACCGGGTCGCAAGGAAGCGGGATCGGATACGCGCGGAGAGCCGGGGGCTGCATTGACCGGATATCCGGGCAGCGGTTTCAAACAGAAGGCGGACGCGCTCGATCTGGGCCACAGCGAGATCGTGGATCATAACAATCCCATGTCGGTCAAATTCTTCGTGAACG
>CAYLPO010000246.1:0-3434 GCA_964385575.1 uncultured Lachnospiraceae bacterium
AAGTATAAAAGTATTGTTGTTATCATTTCTAAACAGGAGATCTTTCATGAGCGCACCCAAATTCCCGCACCTCTTTGAACCGATCCGCATCGGAAACACCGTGTTCCGGAACCGGATCTTTTCCTCCCCGACCTCGATCCATGAACTGACCGAGAAGAATCACCCGACCGAGGCATTGAACGCGTACTTCGAGCGAAAGGCCATGGGCGGCGCGGCCTCCGTAGCGGTCGGAGATGCCACGGTCGACTGTGTACACGGGAAGGCCGGCCTGAAGCACATTCCGCTGGACGATCCGTTCGCAGCGGGCTCTCTGTACGGCCTCTCGAACTCGATCGCGCGCCATGGCGCCGTGGCAGCCATTCAGCTGCAGCATGCCGGCATGTTTTCGTCAGGATCGACCATGGACGGCAATGACGCCTGGGGGCCGGTCGAGGCGGAACTGAAGCGCGTGGGCCCGGTTCTGGAGGGCAGCGCGTCGAAGGTCATCGGCATGTCCGAGGAACAGATCGAGTACACCATTCAGAAGTTTGCCGATGCCGCGGCTTTCGCCAAAAACTGCGGGTTCGGTATGGTCGTTGTACACGGCGGCCACGGCTGGCTGATCTCGCAGTTCCTTTCGCCCGTTCTGAATACCCGCACGGACCGCTGGGGCGGCCCGGCGTTTGAAAACCGCGTGCGATTTCTGGTTGCGGTTCTGGACCGTGTCCGCGCAGCGGTCGGCAGGGGATTCCCCATCGAGGTCCGCATCTCCGCGACGGAAGGAATCCCGGGCGGCTACGAGCTGGATGAGTCTGTGCGCATCGCGGAGGCCATCGACGGCCACTGTGATCTGATCCACGTTTCGAACGGAGATCATGAGGACCCGGTCGGCTTCGTGGCGTCCGAGCCCAGCATGTTCATGAAGCAGGGGGTCAATGTCGCCTATGCCGCGGAGATCAAAAAGCATGTGAAGCAGTCGAAAGTCTCGGTCGTCGGGTACCTGAACGATCCGGATTTCCTCGAAGAAGTGATCGCGAGCGGGAAGGCGGACGTCGTAGAGCTGGCACGCGCGCTGATCGCGGATCCGGATCTTCCGGTGAAGGCCAGAAACGGCCGTGAAGATGATATCCGCACCTGTCTGCGCTGCCTGCACTGCTTCTCGCATCTGGTGGTGGCAGGCCGCATCTGCTGCGCAATCAATCCCGAGATCGGCCATGAGCTGGAGTCCAAGCTGACCGTACAGCCCGCCGTAAAGAAGAAGATCCTGATCGCGGGCGGCGGTATCGGCGGTATGGAAGCGGCCATCGAGGCCGCGAAGCTGGGCCATGAGGTCATCCTCTGTGAAAAGAAAGCGGAGCTCGGCGGCGCGCTGCGCTGCGAGCGCGAGGTTCCGTTTAAGAAGCATCTGGACCGCTATCTGGATCAGCAGGCACGTTACTGCACGGAGGATCCCGCAATCGATGTCCGCCTGAACACCGAGCTGACGCCGGAACTGGCAAATGAGATCGGCGCGGATGTGATCATTGCGGCGACCGGTGCGCGGCCCGTTGTTCCGACCTTCCTGCCCGGTCATGACCTTCCTAACGTGAAGGGAGCGGAAGAGATCTACTACGATCCGTCGCTGGCCGGTAAGAAAGTCGTGATCTTAGGCGGCGGCCTCGTGGGCGTGGAACTGGGACTTCATCTGGCAGGCATGGGACGGAAGGTCTCTGTCGTAGAGATGATGCCCATGGTCGGCGTCGGAACGAATGTGCTGCACGGCGCGGCGCTGAATGTGGAAATGCAGGCGAAAGAGATCGACCTGCGGCTGTCAACGAAGGCGGTCGAGATCACGGCGGAAGGTGTTCTGGTCGAAGACCTGACTTCCGGTGAGCAGAGCATGATCGATGCCGATACCGTGATCTACGCGGTCGGTCAGCGGCCGGAGGCGGAGAGTGCGCAGGCGCTCGCGTCGTGCGCGCCCGATTTCTATATGCTGGGCGACTGCACTGCGCCGAAGAACATCTTCCAGGCCACGAATTCGGCGTATAACATTGTCCGGGATATCGGACGGATCGTGTGATGATAACATCACGGTCGGTGTGAACCCGGCCGTACTCGTCTGATACTTGCCGATCATGGAAAGAACAGAGACGCTTATGGGGCAAGAACTTTGCCCATAAGCGTTTTCTTATATACATGATCAGAAAATAGCAATTCCGGACTAAATGTCCGATACGGTATTGCCAGAATACGGGTTTTAGTGCTAATATCCATAAGCACGCGGTTATATATACGCGCCGTCACGAATTCAACCATACACCATTACTGAACTCTACATTATTACAGGGGGATAACACATGGCTATTAAGAATGCATATCTCGCAGAGATCTACGCCGGCCTGGAGGCCAGAAACGCCGAGCAGAAGGAATTTCTGCAGGCAGTGGAAGAGGTTCTGGAAAGCCTCGAGCCCGTCGTTGAGGCGCGCCCCGAGATCCAGAAGGCAGGCATCATCGAGCGTCTGGTCGAGCCGGAGCGCATGATCCTGTTCCGCGTTCCGTGGGTGGATGATGCGGGCAATGTCAAGGTGAACCGCGGTTACCGCGTCCAGTTCAACTCCGCGATCGGACCGTATAAGGGAGGCCTCCGCCTTCATCCGAGCGTGAACCTGTCCATCATCAAGTTCCTGGGTTTTGAGCAGATCTTCAAGAACAGCCTGACCGGCCTGCCCATCGGCGGCGGCAAGGGCGGCTCCGACTTTGACCCGAAGGGCAAGAGCGACGGCGAGATCATGCGTT
The DNA here is from genome assembly GCA_964385575.1 of uncultured Lachnospiraceae bacterium. Taxonomy (GTDB): domain Bacteria; phylum Bacillota; class Clostridia; order Lachnospirales; family Lachnospiraceae; genus RGIG5636. The sequence continues at coordinate 2,758 of CAYLPO010000246.1, forward strand.
TCTGCCAGAGCTTCATGACCGAGCTGTTCCGCCACATCGGCGCTGACACCGACGTTCCCGCCGGCGACATCGGCGTGGGCGGCCGTGAGATCGGCTACATGTTCGGTCAGTATAAGCGCCTGAAGAACATTTACGAGGGCGTGCTCACCGGCAAGGGCCTGTCCTACGGCGGTTCTCTGGCCCGCACCGAGGCCACCGGCTACGGCCTGTGCTATTTCGCGAATGAGATGCTGAAGGCGAACGGAAAGAGCTTTGAGGGCGCGAAGGTCGTGATCTCCGGTTCCGGAAACGTGGCGACTTACGCGAATCAGAAGGCCACGCAGCTCGGCGCGACCGTCATCGCGATGTGTGACTCGAACGGCTACATCTATGACCCGAAGGGCATCGACTATAAGATCATCAAGGAGATCAAGGAAGTCCGCCGCGCACGCATTAAGACTTATCTGGAGTTCGTTCCGGATGCGCAGTATGTCGAGGGCGGCACTATCTGGAACGTGCCCTGTGACATTGCCCTTCCTTGCGCGACGCAGAACGAGCTGAAGCTGGAGGATGCGAGAGTACTGGCCACGAACGGCTGCTACGCGGTCTGCGAGGGCGCGAACATGCCTTCGACGCCGGAAGCTATCGCGTTCCTGCAGGAGAACGGCATTCTGTTCGGACCGGCGAAGGCTTCGAAC
>CAYLPO010000247.1:0-3405 GCA_964385575.1 uncultured Lachnospiraceae bacterium
GGTAGTTCGCCGCGCGGAAGTACGCGTCCATCTTCTGCAGGTATTCTTCGGTGTCGTATATAGTCAAATTTTTTTGTTCTTTCGTACTCATTTCTTTCCTTCTGACAGCACATACTGAAGGCTGTCTTCGATCAAATGTACTGCTTCACCCACTCCTCCAGCTGCGCGCCGGCCAGGCGGTTCACCATCTTACCCGGCTTCCAGACCGTGGTGTCCGAGCAGCTCGGATACAGCGCGGAATCCGTGGGGCCCCAGCCGCTTCCGCCGGAAGTCGCGAACGGCACGATGGTCTTTCCGGAGAAGTCCAGCGCCTCCAGGAACGTGTTTACGGCCTGCGGGCAGACCGCGCACCAGATGGGGAAACCCAGGAAGATCACGTCATACTGGGCAATGTCAGGCAGATCCTCCGTGATGATCGGCGGACGGAAACCCTTCGTGTGCATCTCCACGACCGAGCGGCAGCGGAAGTTCGGCCAGTAGACGTCGGCCTTCGTGTAGGGCTCGACCGGCTTGATCTCATACAGATCCGCGCCCGCGATGGCCGCAATCTCTTCTGCTTTCTTTTTCGTGCGGCCCTTTTCGGCCGAGAAATAGACGACTAACGTTTTCATGTGTTCCTGCTCCTTTCATGCAATCGCGCCGGGCGCCCCAGGGGGCCGACCCGCTTAAGTTTTGTCCTCGCTGCGCATCTCCAGCAGCATATTCAGTGAATTCACGGTGATCTCGACATTGTCCGGATAATATCCGAAGTCGAGCATGGCCTTCTCCAGTGTGTCTTCATAATGCGCAGGGCCCTCCAGGGCGTTGATCCCCTGTCTGGAGAGCGTGGTCTCCAGGAACGGATCCAGATCGAAGATCTGCCGCAGCGTCATGTCTTTCGTGATCTTTCCCATGAAAACTCCTTTCCTCGCCCGCCGAAGCGGGCATTTGATACGGCATCCCCCGGGAACGGGCAATGCCGTCATCCTGATCATTTTTTAATGAAGAACTTCCTTCCGACCGCGCCAGCGACCGCAAACGGCGGAGGCAGCAGCGCTTTTCTGGCGGTCTTCAGCTCTTCAATCACGTGGATGCCCTGCGGGCAGATGCGCTCGCACTTGCCGCAGCCCACGCAGTTTTTCGGGTCGACGCTGTCCTTTCGCAATGCCACCGTCTTCAGGTAATCCGTCCGGCCGGACATCTTGCTTTCGATATACATGCTATTATAACACCGGAATGTGCCCGGGATATCGATTCCCTGCGGGCACGGCATGCAATACCGGCAGCCGGTGCAGGGGACCTTCGTCTTTTCATTGATCGCGTCACGAATGGCGGCGATCAGCGCGTGATCCTCCCCGGTCAATGATCCCGGCAGCACTTCCGAAGCAACCCGACAGTTCTCCCGCACCATCTCGAGCGAATTCATGCCGCTTAAGACGCAGGTCACTTCCGGCTGATCCCAGAGCCAGGAAAAGCCCAGTTCTGCGGCACTGCGGCCCTTCGGATCGGAAGCGACCAGCTGTCTGGCTTTCTCGGGAAGACCGTTCACCAGACGGCCGCCGCGCAGGGGTTCCATGATGACGACCGGGATTCCTTTCGCCGCCGCGGCCTGCAGTCCGGCGCGTCCGGCCTGCGTGACTTCGTCCAGATAATTATACTGGATCTGGCACATGTCCCAGTCATAGTCGTTCAGGATCTGCTGAAAGACGTCCGTGTTCCCGTGAAAGGAAAAGCCGATGTTCCGGATCTGCCCGGAAGCCTTCTTCCGCGCGATCCAGTCCTCGATGCCCAGCCGCTTCAGGCGGTTCCATCCCTCCAGATCCGTCAGCATGTGCATCAGATAGTAATCCACATAGTCCGTTTTCAGGCGCGAGAGCTCCTCATCGAAGTACTTGTCGACGGACTCCGCCTTCCGCACCAGGTACTGCGGCAGCTTCGTGGCGATCTTTACTTTCTCCCGCAGTCCGTTCCGCGCGAAGATCTCGCCTATGGCGGCTTCACTGCCCGGATACAGATACGCGGTGTCGTAATAGTTCACGCCGGCCTCATAGGCACAGAGCAGCTCCTTCTCCGCTTTCGCGAGGTCGATCCCGGTTCCTTTTCTGGTGAAGCGCATGCAGCCAAATCCGAGGACCGAGATGGGGTCGCCGTGTTTATCCTTCCTGTACTGCATAGAAAATCCTCCTCACGACATCGCATACAGCGCCGCGCCCACCGCGCCCGCCAGATCCGGATGTTCCGCGACCACCACGGGCGCTCCCACGCCGGCCGTGAGTTCTCCGACCACGCCGGCATTACGCGCGACACCGCCGGTCATCAGATACGGCGCCCCGCCGCCCATGCGCTGGGCCATGGCGGCGGTCTTTTTCGCGACGGATTTGTTCAGCGCATGGATGATGTCGCCGGTCTCAGCATTTTCCGCGATCAGCGAGACGACCTCCGACTCCGCGAAGACCGTGCAGGTAGAAGAGATGGTCAGATCCTTCTTCCAGTGCAGGCCCGCCTCGGACATGGCCGCCAGATCCATCTGCAGCGTCCGGGCCATGTTCTCCAGGAAGCGGCCGGTGCCGGCGGCGCACTTGTCATTCATGATGAAGTTCCTGACATTTCCCTGCTCATCCAGGCTGATGACCTTCGAGTCCTGGCCGCCGATGTCAATGATGGTCCGCGCCTCCGGGGCCATATGATGCGCCCCGTGCGCATGGCAGCTGATCTCGGTCTTCACATCGTCCGCGAATGTAATGTTATCCCGGCCGTACCCGGTCGCAATGATCCGCCGGATGCCGGCAGGGTCATGCCCCGCCGCTGCCAGCTGCTCTTTCAGCTCGGCGAACGCCTGTTCCGCTGCGGGTCCTGCCTTCGGGCCGGTGCGCAGTGTCAGGGATGCCAGCAGCTGTCCATCCGCATCCAATGCCGCGATATTTGTGGTCGTGGATCCGCTGTCGATCCCCACGTAGATCTCTTCTGCCATGGTCTCTCCGTTCCGAGTTTCTCTGTTCCGTAATTCCTCGTCTGCTATGCCGGGCGCCGAACCTACTGTTTCATCGCCCGCCCCGCTGCTCTTTCCGCCGGCTCTCCCGCGCGTGCCGTACAGCCCGCGCAGCGTCTCATTGAACGCCTCGATCCGCGTCTGAAGCTGTCCCGAACTCTGGTCGGTGTAGTCGCTCTCGACCTTCAGGACCGGCACCTTCGCCGCCTTCACGACCTGCGAAAACTCGAAGCTGTAGTAGTCACAGAAGCGCACGGTCTCATAGACGATGCCCGCGATGCCCGGAATCTCCGTCAGCCGGTCTCTCCCGCCGACATCCTGCATTCTGGTGCAGGGGATCTGGGAAAGGAGCGCCTCCGCATAGGCCTGGTAGAATTCCCGCTCGGGCAATGTCCCGGCCGCCAGCCTTTCCGCAAACTCCGCGGGAGGCGCGGGCA
>CAYLPO010000248.1:0-3404 GCA_964385575.1 uncultured Lachnospiraceae bacterium
AATATGCCGCGACCGCAAGGATCGCCGCAACGACGAACGGCCGGTAGAATGACCGCATCCTGCGGAATAAGACTTTGGAAAACTCCCGCTCAGCAAGGAACGGAACGAGTGCCGTCCATCTCTTCAGGCCGATCTTCTTGAGAATGAAGAAATATGCGATCGTCTGCAGGATCCAGGGCAGGATCCAGTAAACGGGTTCTCTGAAAAAGTAAATCGAAATCATGCCTCTAATCTCCTTTAGTCAACACTCTCAATGGGGATATCTGCGCCTCGACGGCGTTGATTCCGCTGCATGTCCCTGATGAAAAGCAGGCTCAGCGCACAGGTCAGCAGGGGGATCAGATATCCGATCATCGCCGCCGTCCCGGTCTGGGAAACCAGGATGTTATAGATCCCGTGGAAGGTCGAAGCGACCGCGAGCAGGCCGGCAGTCCCCGCGACCCGCAGCCAGGCGCGGTCCCACAGGTACAGCAGTCCGATCGCGATCAGATACGCGCAGACCACATGCATCGCGCCGGTCCCAAATCCGCGGATCACCAGATGGGAGAAATCCTCTGCCCCATTGGTGGTCATATAGCAGACATTTTCAAATGTAGCAAATCCGACGGCCGTCATCAGGATACTTCCTAACGTCTCGTACTTTCCCGGCTCAAACACCAGCAGATAGAACAGGATCGGCACGAACTTCATGACCTCCTCTACCATCGGGGTCAGCTCCAGGGACGCGGACAGCAGGTCCATACCCTGGACCGCCGCGAGGAAGGTGCTGATATACGAGGAAAGCAGGCACATGGTCATCCCCGCCAGCGTAGACGCCAGCATCACCCGGCCCCTGTACCGGATGCAGATCGCCGCGATCAGGATCGGGGCGGCCAGGCAGACATAGATGTTCTCAATATAATTCATACTCTGTCCACCACCCTTCGCAGCGCTGGCAGGAACAGGAGGACCGTGGCGGTCAGGCGGACATCAGTGTTCTCAAAATACTTCATGCTCTGTCCACCACCCTTCGCAGCGCAGGCAGGAACAGGAGGACCGTGGCAGTCAGGTGGACATCAGTGTTCTCAATATACTTCATACTCTGTCCACCACCCTTCTCAACGCAGGCAGAAACAGGAGGACCGTGGCGGAGAGGAGAAAATCGAACCAGAAATACGGATTCGCAAGGGTATCTCCCATCCAGAAGCACGATGAAAAGCAAAGTGCGTATTCCGTCAGACAGAATACGATGGTGACCGTAAACAGCATTTTCGGTCTGCACCGTTCGGGCGGCTGCCCCTCCATCGCCAGGATCCCGCTCACGGAGATCCACAGCAGACCCGTCATCAGGATGACGATCACCGCGTTTTCGACATAATCCCCATATTGGATGAAAAACAGGAACATCCCGACCGTAAACACCGGGATGCACCAAAGCAGCGGCCGCGGGCGCCGCAGCGCGGCGCGCCCGGACGCATCTGCCGCTCTGCCTTCTCCGGCTTCTGCGGTCACCTCTGCTGCCCCACCTTCCGCAGCCGCATCTGCTGCATTGGCTCCTGCAGATGCATCTGCCGCTCCGCCTTCTCCGGCTTCTGCGGTCGCCTCGAATTCACGGATACAATCCTGCCTGATCAGGATGATCAGGAACAGGAGGAACAGATAAGAGGTGTACCAGCTCATCTCTGCTACGCTCGTGTATCTGGGTGTATGTTCATAGAAAAACAGGAAAAGCAGGTAGTACAGGCTGCCTAAAAAGAATACACCGGAAAAAAGAGCGAGGATCGTCCACTCCCGCTCTTTGGTCCGCACGGCACGAACCAGTGCAACCACCGCGCAGATCCCGGTCGCTACCAGCTGTATGAGGTTGTCGATACTCTCGATCATAGAATATCCTCTTCCTCCTTCAGTTTCTGCCACTTCCTCAAATAGAAGCAGAATACGGTCGCGAAGGTTCCCAGGAAAAAGGCGATGATCGCGATCACGATGTAGCTGAGCGCTACACTCTGTCCGAATATGCTGGCATTCATATTTGCTGCCGGCATCGCATCTGCTCCGCTTCCCGAAGAGTCTAAATGCGGCATGAACATCGCCAAAAGGACCACGCACGCGAACGAGGCCGCCGCACTCACGGTCTGTACGATCCGCACACGCCTGCCTCTCTGTTCTCTTTTCACTTCCACTGCCCGCTGATGCATGGCGGCGATCCGTTCTTCATTCGTACGCATTGGTCACGCCTTCCTTTTCCAGTTCTATCCTCATCTGCTGCTTTCCCCTGGCCAGCAGCCGGTCGATCCGCTTGACTTTGATCCCCATGACTTCCGCCGCCTGTGCATAACTCAGGTCGTCGATGTAGACCAGCCACAAAGCCTCCCTGAGATCCGGCTCGATCCGGTCCAGACATGTGAGCAAAGTCTTCTTTCTCTCTCCCGCCGCAAGCATTCCCGCAGGCGTCTCGCCTTCCTGCACTCCTCCCGCATTTGCCAGGAGGAAGCTGTCAGCTGCATCCTTCTCCATCCCGTCCATGCTGAACATCCGGATCCTTCGTTTCCTCTCGTAGAAACGCAGCGCCAGATTCCGTCCGGTCCGGAAAAGATACGCCTTGAAGCTGCCGGCCTTTATCGACGGCTTCTTCGCCATGATCCGGGCGAACGCCTCGATCATCAGATCCTCCGCTTCCTGCCAGTCGTGCAGGTATCCGTTCAGATACAAAACAAGGGGATCCCCGAGACGGATCATCAGCTGGTCATATGCAGTTATATCACCCCGGAGGAAACTGTCATACAGCATGTCCTCGGTCATCATCTCGAAGCGATCCATATCTTTCTCTTCTCACCTTGACCATGGGGGACGAACATCGGCCCGAAGCATGTCAAATACCGGGAGCACAGCTTGTGAAGAGCGAAAAGGCGGAACACGTGTGCCCGGAACGAGTACGTGTGCCCCGAAGGGTATCTGACTCTTGTCATATCATTATATTATTGTACCATAGATATGCATCTTCCGAAACAAAAAATGATGCATGCCGAAGCACAGGAAGTACCCTGGATGCATCAATGCCGTATTTCAGCAGGCTCCTCATTATCCGAGGATTTATTCGGCAGCATCGCCGATTCCACTATCTTGCCGAAAGGTCCATTTATTCTCTTCGTGCTTATTTTCGACATCTGGAATAGATTTATATTCTGAATGCCCTGTTTCCCTCAATCCAGAATATTCACTGCCGCCGCGCCTGTTCTGTCTGTCCCACAGATCAAAGCTTTCGTATCTGGGCACTACGTACGATCAGTTCTAATCACCGACTTGTTGAGAAATCTGGTCCAGGCGGCCTGTTTCTCAACAAGAGACATTCTTCGAACCAACAAGTTGTTGAGAAATCCGGCTAAAGTCGCCAGTTTCTCAACAAGGGACGTTCTTCGACCCAGTAA
>CAYLPO010000249.1:0-3383 GCA_964385575.1 uncultured Lachnospiraceae bacterium
TGCGGTGTTGATTCCGCTTTTTTCTTCTTCCCTGACGGCTCATTCGCGAAGCCGCGGCAGCATCCGCCGAGTCATTCGATCACTGCCGACCTCGTCAACCTTTCGGTCCTGGCGCTAACAGGCTTTCGTTTCTACCTCCGTGAGAAACCCTGTTTTACAATATCCGGATGCACGAAAATCCTATAAAATCACCGTGCATCCAAACTTAAATATTATACTAGGAATGATTATTACGAGCAATGAAAAAATGCGGTTCAGCCCGGCAGGGAGCTCAGGAACTCCCCGATCTCCCGGTCCATGCAGGCCGCGACATCGCCGTCTTCGAGCCACACACGGGTCCACTCCACGATCTTTTCGACCGCGGTCCGCGTGTTCCAGACCGGGCGGCGGCCGAACGTCTTCGCGACCAGTGTGCTGTCGAGTTTCAGCAGGCCGGATTCATGATACGCCAGCCCGCCGCTCAAGTCTGTCCAGACAGCACGGGGCAAAGCGCCCGCAGAGCCGCCTATGCTGTCACGGTTCCAGATCTCACAGAACAGATCCGCCATCTCACCGGTCGTAAGACAGTCCGCGTCATCCGGTCCGATATTATAATGCCCCGCCAGCGACGGTTTCTCCCACTGCTTTTCGCAGATCAGAAGATACGCATACAGCGGATCGAGTACATGCTGATACGGCCGGACAGAATGAGGATTCCGCACAGCGATCTCCTCTCCGGCACACACTGCGCGGATGCAGTCCGGGATCAGCCGGTCTTTCGCGAAATCACCGCCGCCGATGACATTGCCCGCGCGGGCAGTGGAGACCGCAAGCACACGCGCACATGCAGCGCTTTCTTTCGTTTCTGCCGCCTGGGCAGCCATAGCCTCCGGCGTGAAAAACGATCGCACATACGCGGCCGTAACCAGCTCCGAGCAGGACTTCGAATTCGAATAGGGATCGTAACCGTCCAGGACATCATTCTCCCGGTAACCCGTATCCTGTTCCAGATTCCGATAGACCTTGTCGGTCGTGACGTTCAAAAAAGAGCGCACGGAAGGGCACTGCCTGACACACTCGCAGACATTGACCGTACCCATGACATTCGTCTCGTACGTCAGCCGCGGTTCCCGGTAAGATTCACGAACCAGCGGCTGCGCCGCCATGTGGATAACGATCTCCGGCCGAAACTCCGCGAACACAGTCGAAAGATGCTCATAATCGCGTATGTCCCCGATCTCATGCCGGATACGCGCGGCGTCTCCGGTCAGCGCAAACAGACTCGGATCCGTGGGCGGTTCGAGCGCGTAGCCGCAGACCTCGGCGCCCGCCCCCACGAGCATGCGGACCAGCCAGCTGCCCTTAAACCCGGTGTGACCGGTGACCAGAACTTTTTTTCCTTTGTAAAATGAAAGATCCATGCTGCCTCCCGCAAAACATCACGCGACAAGATCAAAACCATTCAACGGTCGTGAAAAAGTTTCTATTTTTTTAATTGCAAATGCTTCGTTATAAGAGTAAATTAATGTGGTCCTATGAAATACAAAGCGCTACAACTATATGCCCGCTACGGGTATCTCATATGGTACGGCGTTTTCGGCGGCGTGACGGTCCTGGCAAACCTGGGAGTCTACGCCCTTTGTTATCATGCCCTCGGCGTGCCGAACGTCCCCTCGAACATTCTGGCATGGTTCATTTCCACGCTCGTGGCGTTCTGTACGAACAAACACTATGTGTTTAAAAGCACCGACTGGTCCTGGAACACGCTGAAGCACGAGGCTGCAGGTTTCTTCGGGATCCGCGGCATCTCCGGCATCTTTGACGTCTTCGCGCTGTTCATCGCCGTCGACGTGCTTCATCGCAACAGCATTATCAGCAAGCTGATCATCTCGGTCGCCGTAATCGTGATCAATCTGTTCGGCGCCCGCATCATTGTCTTCCGCGACCAGTTCAAAAAAGAGCAGAATTAAGCCATCCACCTTACCTGCCCCGCCGCAAGCTTCACATACAGCCGCTCGGTCTTGGCGAAGACCTCTCCGTCTGTATGGAAAAATTGCGGATATGCAGTGCGGATCATGACCTTTTTCCCGCGCAGAATGGTGGCATACTTCGTCACAACGTGGCTCCCGTCATAGCAGGTCGGGAACATCTTCAGAAACATCACCCTTCCCAGATCATGAATCACGCAGATGTCCAGGATCCGATCCGTCCCGTCTGCATCCGGCGTGAACTGAAAACCGCCGCCCTCGTACTTGTGATTCCCGCAGACCGCAAAGCGCGCGTGCCGGAACGAGTAAGTCTCGGGCCGGCCTTCATTCTGCACCGTCACATCCATGGGAAACAGCGGAAAACGCAAAAGAAGCCGCAGTGCGGAAATGATATAGTTCAGCTTTCCGAGCCCCAGCCTGTTCAGCGGACGTTTCAGTTTCGTGTGGTCTGTCAGCCAGGAGCTGTAGGCATCGAAGCCGATGCCCGCCGCGCTTAGGAACCGGCGGATCACTTCATTTCCGGTCTCGGCATCGCGGCAGCGGATCTCGCCCAGATCGCGCAGAATCGGCTCTCCGACCGCAAGGATCTTTGCGGCCGCATCTTCCGGACTCTCCAGTCCGACAGAGCGGGCGAAATCATTGCCCGAACCCGTGGGGATATAGCCCAGCGTCACACGCGACAGATCGCGGATACCGTTGATGGCTTCATTTAGCGAACCGTCTCCTCCCAGAATGATCAGGTTCAGATCCTCATCCGTTTTTTCGGTAATGTGCCGCGTCAGGATCTCCATGTTCTCTCCATCCGCGGAATGGATCACCCTGCAGTCTGCGCCCGCGGCGGCAAACCGCGGCGCCAGTTCATCCCAGACCTTCACGCTGTAGCCGGTGCGGCTTGCGGGATTGATCAGGACATAAGTCGGTAGTTCCAGGTCAATGGCCATGTTCCGTTCCTTTCAGGTCATTGTACAAGCGCTTCCATGATCACCTGCGCCATGTAGTCCAGCATCTCATCCGTCATACCCGGATACACGCCCACCCAGAACGAGTCGCGCATGATGCGGTCCGTGACCTCGAGGCCGCCCGACACGCGGAAGCCCTCGCCGGACGCGCGCATCTCATCGAAGCAGGGATGCTTGATGATGTTCCCCGAAAACAGCAGGCGCGTCTGCACGCCGTGCCCTTCGATATACCGCACGACCTTCTCGCGGTCAATGCCCTCCGCCACCGTCACGATAAACCCGAACCAGCTCGGATCCGAGTGCGGCGCGGGCTCCGGCAGGATCAGCCGGTCCGCCGCGGGTTCAAGCGCCGCGCGCAGATGCGCCCAGTTCTCTTTCCGGCGCTCCACGAACGTCGGGAACTTCGCCAGCTGCTCGCAGCCGACGGCCGCCTGCATGTCGGTGACTTTCAGGTTAC
>CAYLPO010000250.1:0-1510 GCA_964385575.1 uncultured Lachnospiraceae bacterium
ACATTCTCCGCATTGACCGAATCCGTCATCGCTTTTCCGGTAATGATGTCGCTTGCATCCACAAGCTTGAAATAATACTGCAGGATATCCTTGGCCGTCAGGATCGCATTTGTCGAAGAATATCCGTTTCCGATACGGATCGCCATGGCGATCTCGGGATCCTCGTAGGGCGCATAGCAGATAAAGAGCGCGTGCGACGGCTTGGATTTACTCTCCTGCGCCGTGCCGGTCTTGCCGGCTACGGTGACGCCCAGGTTCGTGTATTCGTCTTTGTTCTCGATCACGGCCCGCATGCCTTCGTGGATCACGTCCCAGGTCGTGTTGCTGATGGCGAGGGAACTCGCGATGCCGGGCGCATAGTCCCGGATCAGATTGTCATCGGCGTCCGTCACCTTGTCGACCATGGAGATATTGTAGCTTGTGCCTCCGTTGGCCAGCGTCGTGACATACCTGGCGAGCTGTGTCGTCGTATAAGCATGCGTTCCCTGTCCGATCGAGGACTGGATCGCGTACTGGTCTGACACATGCGGATCGTTCTCGGGCACCTCGATGCCGGAGGGCTGATCCATATTGTAGAGCCTGGAGTACTGAATCTGTTTGTTCAGAGACAGGGAGTCGGACCAGTTGCCTTCCTCGTTAATGCCCAGCGTATAAGCGACATTACAGAAGAAGACGTTGCAGGATTCCTGAATGCCGCCGATGATATTGAGCGGCCCGTGCCCGGTGGTCAGCCAGCATTTCAGAGGCGTCTCCGTCTCATTGAAGGTACCCGTGCAGTTAAAGATGGTCGTCGGCGTAATCGCCTTCTCCTCGAGACCGGCGGTCGTCGTGATCAGCTTAAACGTGGAGCCGGGCGCCGTCTCCTGCTGGGTCGCCTTATTGTAGAAGGGACCGGAAGCATCCGCCGCCAGCTTGTTGTAATATGCCACGTCCATGGTGTTGGCCAGGCGGTTATTGTCATAACCCGGATAGCTGACGCACGCCAGGATTTCTCCCGTCTTCGGATCCGTCAGGACGGCGGAGCCGGAACAGGGATCGAGGGCAAGCATGGCCGGGGTGAGTTCCAGCGTATCGATCTTCTCGATCACGACGTCATATGCCGTGTACTGGTCACTCTTGAAAGCCTCGTAGGTGCCGTCCTGCTTGTTGAAAATGCCCTGGTCATAGAGCGCGTTGATGATCAGCGCCCCGCTTAAGTCCTTGCTGTTGATCAGGTACTTATAGAGAATCTTCGAGAACTTCAGGTCCGTCGCCAGGTAATTGGCGATATACTCGCTCAGCTTCAGATAGGTCTCCTGGGAATCCAGATACGTCTCGTCGGAGGCGATCGCCGTGATGTCGATCCAGTTCCGGCTGGCCGCATAGGTCAGATAGTCCTTGAGGCTGATCGTCTCGTCTCTGGTCCAGGCCAGATACGTCTCGTCCGTCTTGTCGATCTTGCTGCTGTTCAGGATCTTCGTGGAAGACATGAGCAGATCGTTGACGATATAGGATTCATATTCCTTCATCT
>CAYLPO010000250.1:1520-3375 GCA_964385575.1 uncultured Lachnospiraceae bacterium
GTCGCTCAGCTCATTGTAAGGCAGCGGAAGCGCGCCGGTCAGCTGGGACTTGATCTGGGAAAAGACCTCGGCCTGTTTGCGCAGGAAGATCTCGTTGATCTGCTTCTCGGCGTCCGAAGCGGTGTCCTCCGAGAGCCTGGAAATATCTAGGACGCCGTTTTCCACAATGGCATTGTAGACGCTGAAAATCGGGATCCTGATGCTGTCGCGGTCGACGTCTGTCGCATCAAATGATTCCGCGTCGATAATGACATGCTCGAGGACGCCGGCGATTCGCTGTTCCAGGATCCTGTAGATGGCGTTCTGCAGTTCCGAGTCAATCGTCAGATAGACATTTCCGCCCGCAGTGGGATGAATCGTCGCGTCTTCGTCCAGCTGCAGGACCTTTCCGAAGCGGTCCACATAGACGGTTTCCTGTCCGTCGCTGCCCTGCAGCGTGCTCTCAAACACCTTTTCGATACCGGATTTTCCGACGATGGACTCGTTGTTGTATCTGGAGTTGACCGTCTGCAGCTCCGTCAGGTCTTCGCTGGACACTCTGCCGGTATAACCGATCAGGGAGGCGAAGGGAACGGAATTGGAGTAGACCCGCGTCGTATCCTCCACAATCTCGATGCCGATAAGAGAATCCTTTTCCTCGTTCAGGGCCGCGACGGATTCATCCGAGATGTCCCTCGCGATGGTGACCGGCATGTATTTTCTGTACTGCGTCGTGAAAAGCTGATATCTGACATAAATGATGTCCAGGATCTCCTGCTGGGACAGGCTGGCCGGCATATCGGCCTCTCTCAGCTCCTCCTCCGTATACGGGCGGTCGGCCCGGATGATGCCGAAGCGCTTCTGGCTCACCAGGCTGTTGATCATCTGCTCCGCGGAAGCGGAAGCCTCCTCGTCCGTCATATCGCCGATGAGGGCACGGCCGTACACGTCGGCCTTGAAGCGCTCCAGCGTTCTGCCCGAACAGTCGTAGATATAACTTCCGTCCTTCCCGACGGTGATGTGGAAATCATTGCTCAGAGAATCTCCGTGTGCATTGAGAATCTTGGAGATATGATAAGCTTCGCTGTTCAGGGACAGGTCCCTGAGCCTCGTCGTCGGATAGGAACCGGAATCCTCGATGGTCAGGCTGTAGGACAGCTTGTTGCTGGCCAGCACCTTGCCGTTCCGGTCGTAGATATTGCCTCTGGTACTCTTCAGAGTTCTGTTTTTGGTCGTCTTGATTGCGAAATTTGTCCGGTAACTGTCACCGTTCACAATCTGCAGAATATACAGACGGTTAATCAGAATGCCGGACAGCGCACAGAATGCGAGGCCGAGTATGATCAGGCGGCTCACATAAAACTTGCGCTTCCGGCGTTTTAATCCCTTATCCATAATGACTGTCTTCCTTTCTTCTCTTTTTCCACAAGAGAATGATTGATCCTGTAGAAGAGTCGATACAGAAGTAATGTAAACAAAAGCGTGCAGACGAGATCCGGCAGGATCACGTTGCGGAGATAGCCGATGATGTTCAGTCTGCCTCTCAGCAGGAAGCGGAGAATATAGACCGCCGCGTTAAAAGCCAGGTCGCAGACTGTGACAAGTATCAGCGGAATCTTGACGTCGTCGTCAAAATAGATCTTGCTGTATCTGCCGCAGAAATAACCGGTCAGGAGATATAAAAGAGCATAAAAACCGAATACGTCTCCGTAAAAAAGATCGATCAGGAGTCCGCACAGAAAGCCCGTCAGCATGCCCTCGGTCCTCCCCTGCATGAACCCGATGGAAACCAACAGGATCAGCATGAGATTCTGCGCCGAGGCCAGAAAAACAATCAAACTGAAAACCGTTGTATTCAGCAGACAACAGATACACA
>CAYLPO010000251.1:0-3374 GCA_964385575.1 uncultured Lachnospiraceae bacterium
GCCATGCCGCGGTCTCCGGCAGGATGTTCGTGCCGGTGCGCGAGGGGACGTTATACATGATGCAGGGGAGCTTCGTGGACTCCGCGATGGCGGAGTAGTGCGCGATCAGCCCCTTCTGCGTCGTTTTATTGTAATACGGCGCCACCAGAAGCAGGCCGTCCGCACCCATGGCCTCGGCTTCTTGCGACATCATGATGGCGTGCGCGGTATTGTTCGAGCCGGTGCCCGCGATGACGGGAATGCGCCCGTTTACTTTCTCCACGCAGTAGCGGATGGCTTCCAGGTGCTCGTCGTCATCCAGGGTGGGCGCCTCGCCCGTGGTCCCGATGGCAATGATCGCGTCTGTATGATGTGCGATCTGGTCTTCAATTAACTCCCCGAAGACTTCCAGATCGATCTCGCCGTTTTCTTTCATGGGTGTCACGATGGCGACGCCCGAGCCTTTAAAGATCGACATTTTAGTACCTCCCGGTTTGTAAAGATCCTGTTTTTTCTTAAAACAATTAATTCATGCTTCTGCATTTGTTGTAGCACATCGATGAGGACAATGACAGGAAACCGGGGAAATATTAAGGATTTGTAGACGTTCCGGGCTCTGCAGAAATTCTGAAATACATTGACACTTTACGGGCGATGGAATAAAACGGATAGGAGGAGGGCGAAAAAATGAAAAAGATAATCGGTATTTTGCTTATTTCTGCTATGACGATTTCTCTGGCAGCCTGCGGAGGCCAGGGCTCTTCGGAGGAGCCTGCGGCCGACACGCAGCAGACCGAGACACAAACGGCAGACGTGCCTGAGACGGATACGCCTGAGACAGACGCGCAAACGCCCGAGACCGAGGCGGTTCCTGCGACGGAGCCTGCCGGGGACGCGGCACCTGCCGATGACGGACAGAACCCCGTCATGAATATCATCGGCGACTATGCCGCGGATCGCTGCCTGATGCATATCGAATGTCAGGGAGAGGCAGATGCGTTGGTTACGATTTCCTGGGGCAGCAGCGCGGCGGAAGTTTCCGAGTGGACCATGAGCGGCACGTTCAATGAAGAGACCATGACCATCGAATATGAAAACGGTGTGCGTGCGGACCGTGTCTATGACGAGAACGGGGAAGTGACTTCCGAGACCATCGTGTATGAGAACGGTGCAGGCTCCTTTGTCATCCAGGATGATTACAGCATTATCTGGAATGATTTTGAGGAACATGTTGCAAACGGCATGACGTTCCGCTGGGCGGCGGAGTAATACGCGGTTCGACATTGCCCGCAGGGGAACGGCATTGCCATGGGAATTTGCGGTATTGTCCATCTTGGAGGAAAGAAAGGACAGAAGACTATGACGAGAGAAGCATTTGCGGAAGTTCTTGAGATGATGACGGATCCCGCCACGATCGTGACCACAGACACGCATGATATCGTGTATATGAATGCGGCGGCCAGAAAGCTCTGGAATATCGAGGGTGAGGGCTGGCAGCATTGCTGGGATACCATGCGTAATTCCGAGAAGCCCTGCGAGCAGTGCCACATGTGCAAGATCCAGCCTGCATCCCCGCAGGAGTGGGATTATAAGAATTACGACCGGAAGACCACGTATCATAATGTCACGCGGATGATCGAGTTCGATCCGGAACATCCGACCTTTTTGGAGGTCGTCCGCGGGTCGGATGAGCTGACCGAGGAGCGGCCGGCAGAGCCGGAGAAGGGCTGCGAGCACTGCGGATAATCGGCCGGGAGGAATACCATGGCAGATGCGAAATGGAAAACGTACCACGGTGTCGGTGTGCTCTTTGACGAGCAGGTCGTGCGCGTGAAAAATGACCTGACGCTGAAGTATTATCTGCGCGAGAACGCGGGGGGCGGCTTTTTCCGAGGGCTGCGAAGCGAGTACGGCCCTGCCAGGCGCCTGGCGCGTGCCCTGAAAGCTGCGTATCGCCGCAGATACGGAGAAGAGCTGAACATCTCGCTCGGGTCGCTCGAGACGGAGATCGTCTGGCATTACCGCGTGATCGAGGGCTGCCGGATCTGCCGCCGCATGGCGCTTTACCGGCTGTTCCCTCCGTTTAAGAAGTTCGTCGAGTGGCTTTGGGTCCACATGGACGTGATCGACTGCGGGAAGAAGGAGATCGACGGCAATCGGTTCGTTTGGGATCTGCTGGATCGGTGGGGACTGTAAGAAAGAAAAGCGCGGGCCGCATCAGGCCCGCGCTTTTTTGATTCCCGTTTTTGATTTCCGGACCGGTTCGGCATGGAGCGCTTCAGAAAAACACACCCTTTACAAAGATCTCGATTCCGATCGCGATCAGGATCAGACCGCCGATCACGGTGGCTTTGTCAGCCAGACGCTCGCCGAACTTCTTTCCGAACAGCAGTCCGATCATGCAGATTACGAACGTCGTGACCGCGATCAGAAGCGCCGCGATCAGTGCGCTCGCTGCACCGTAGTCCGAGATCGTGAACCCGACCGAGAGCGCATCGATACTGGTGGCCACGCCCTGCAGGGCCAGCGTTCCCAGACTCAGCATGTGCGGCTTGGCGGCTTCCTCATCGCCGGGGGTATCTTTTTTCAGACCTTCGCGGATCATGTTCCCGCCGATCAGTGCCAGCAGGATCAGTGCGATCCACGGGATGAACTTCTGGAAGACTGTGAAGTACTGCGCCGCGGTGTGGACACAGATCCAGCCGATCATGGGCATCGCGAACTGGAAGAACGCATATGTGCCGGCAATCAGGCTCATGCGCTTCCTGGACATATGCGGCCAGGTCAGGCCGTTTGCGATGGAGACCGAGAACGCGTCCATGGCCAGGGCGAAGCCCATCAGTATGCTGGTTAAGATAAAGGCAAATCCCATAAGAAACTCCGATCCTTTTCGAGCGCCCGGGTAATGCAGGCTGCAGCATTGCCGCCTTTTTCTGCGGGCTTCTGCATTCTTCGCAATAAAAAACCCAGGCCGCTGTGCCTGAGTGATCCATACAGTGAGCCCATGCACAGCTTCAGAAGCTGACATGAGTCTCGCAATTTAAAGCAAGCCAGATCGGGGATGATCAGTATGTTGACTTGCTGCGCCCGTTTTCGGGATCGGGCGCCTGCTACTCCCTCATCGCGGGTGATTATCGCCGAGGAGGAAAGGGTTAGTCAAGTGCAACATTTTGGCAAAATCGACGATGCCGAGGTGAAACCTGACATAGTATCTTTTCCAGCGATTGTGTCATAATGTAGATGTGAAAATTTGGGCTTATGCAACATTTGCCTTCGCCCTTTGGGCAAGGTTTCAAGAAAGGAGTAACTATGCACCAGTTCAGCCCCGTCACCGAGCGTATGCAGCTCATGCACCAGAAGGTCCGCGACCGCGTCATGCGGTACGGCTCCGAGCA
>CAYLPO010000252.1:0-3367 GCA_964385575.1 uncultured Lachnospiraceae bacterium
AATCGTGAATAATTGCGGTGACGCCTTCGGCGTCGAATTGAAATCCGTGCCGCGAAGCGGCACATGAAGAGATTCAAAGACCCTTTGACGTAGATCTCCAGCGCGGTCGCCACATGATGCGCCTCCTTCTCCTCCTGCTCGAGCAGCGCGTAGTAAAGGTCTTCCAGCAAGGGCATGTTCTCCGGTGCGGGATCATTGAAATATCGCTGATAGATCTGATGGACACCGCGGTCAATGACCGTCTTTTCGACCGGAAGCAATCCCTCCTTACTGCCCACGATCAGTTCACACAGCGACAGGATAAAGTCCGACTTTAACGCCACCGGATTATCCTCTTCAGAGTAGTTGCTGTTGATATCCATGGGGTTGATATACTGTGTGCTCGCCGGATTGATGTGGATCACCTGCCCGTCCAGGCGTTCCACCAGGGCCGTGTACTCCGCTTCGGGATCGCAGATGATGATGTCATCGTCCGTGACCAGGAAAGCGTTCGCGATCTCACGTTTCGCACTGAAGGACTTGCCGGATCCGGGCTTGCCGAAGATCAAACCATTCGGGCTTTTCAGCGCCTTCCGATCCACCATGATCAGGTTATTCGAAAGTGCGTTCAGACCGTAATAGAGTGCCTCCTTCCGGTTCTGGAAGAGCTCCTGGGTGGTAAATGGCACAAAGATCGCCGTGGAGCTCGTAGTCAGCGCGCGTTGGATCCCGATCAGGTTCTTCGCCAGCGGCAGGCAGCTCATGAGTCCGTCCTCCTGCTGGTAGCTAAGTCGTCGAAGCATGCAGTTATGCTTCTGGGCAATGCTCGATGCCTGGAAGACATTCGTCTCCAGTTCCTGCTTCGTCTTCCCGGTGTTCATCACCAGGAATGTGATCAGAAACATGCGCTCGTTCTGGCTCTGCAGTTCCTGCAGGAGCTTCTTCGCGTCCCGGCCGTAGGTCGCAAGGTCTGACGGAATGATGTCCATGTCGTAACCCGCCCGCACAGCCTTCTTCTGCTCTTCGATCTTCGACCGGTCAAGCTCTGTGATCGTATGCTTCACGGTCTTGATCGCCTCTGTCTGGTCGACCGACTGGATATGCATGGTCACGATCTGGCTGGACTCCATGTCCAGGAAGTCTCGCAGGAGCTGATCAGACAGATCCGATGCTGTGATCGCCAGATAGCTCATAGCGCCATACAGGCTTCCCATCCGGAAATATCTGCTTCCCGGAAAAGCAAACGCCGTCGGGGCAATGAAGTCCTTTACGGAAAGTCCGCTTTCCACCAGCCACTTCCACTCGAAGCGGAACCGGTCTTCCGGATCTCCCAGATGAAACATGTCATGCATCAGCTTGAGGCGCTCTTTACCGTCCAATGCCTTTGCCTGGACGCCCATCTGACGGAAGTTATTCAGGATGTCATTCATCACATGGTTCAGGCGCGGTCTGGCCTGCCGGATCGTATCGACCTCGATCCCGAAGGTCAGGTACTTGCTCTTCGTGAGGCCGTTATTGCCCTGTGAAAGCTGGGATTTCAGCATCTGGCTATATTCCGACCGGATCGCATTATAGCCGTCGTTTTGCGGCGGAATGCTGATGCTCTTCTCAAAACTCTCCGCGTCAGTCGCCATGTTCATAAACGAAAGCTCGAAGTGGACCGTGCTGTCGAAGAAGTTTAAGAAGCTGCACCACTCCTCAAAGATCGCGGTCTGGTCCTCTCGCTGAGCCAGCTGGTAGTTGATGTCCTGGAACTGGATCGTTTTCGTATAATAGTTCATCCCGACGCGGCAGATCCCGTCCCTGAACATCTGTTCAAACGGGATCGACTGCTGCGCGGTCCGGGGGATTCCGTCATTGTTTCTGGCCCGTTCGACGATCTTTCTCACCTGCGCTCTTTCCCTTCCGGTCAGGTTTTCCGGCATGCAGATGTCTTTTCTGGCGGGCTTTCTTCGAATGAATAACAATCTCCTTTACCTCCTTTTCTGCCACGGCCTGCCTGTGCAGGATGGCGTAATAATTATCCGTTTGATAGGGCCGTATCTTCGGCCTGATGAATCTTGTTTCAATGAAATGTTTTGCAATGACCTCCAAAGGCTGTCCGTCTCTCTCATACATTGCCAGAAGAAACAGCGGCATCATGATGAGGATCATGCTCATCGCCGCCAGGCTGACATTGCCCAGCTTTTTGATTAAAAAAAATGACGGCACACCGATGAGTGCTGCCGCCCCGAAACAGATGAGCTGTCGTTTGGTCAGGTTAAACAATACCTTGGATTTGACCCGCGTAAGATCCCGCGGGACTGAAATATAGGCTGCCATTTTATCCTCCTTCCTGTGATCAGTGTGCCGAAAACACGCTCTTCGCCAGGCTCCCGGTCTTAAACAGCGTAAAGCACAAAAGCACCGTAAAGCCCAGAACTGCCCAGATCGAAGCGATCATATGCTCCGTGAAGACGATCCGTTGGACCAGGAATGCATAGATCCCGAGGCAGATCATGATAAGGAAGCCCTGGAACCCGAGCGCTGCCAGAGACCGCAGGTAATTTTGGCCGATCTGGCTCTGCTCGCGGTTTGCAAAGGTCGCAAACGGGATCGGCGCCAGGCTCACCATGAGGTAGATCTCGATCATGCGCCCGTAGATGATGACGAATATCAGCACTGACAGGATCATGGTGCACGTATGGACCACGAAGGAGGACAGGAACAGTCCCAGAAGCGGCCCGAGACCAGTATCCTCCAGTGTCTCACGCAGCGTGTCCATCGTCGGCGCAGTGATCGCCGTGCTCCCGCTTATAAGGCCAGCGCTGGCATTGATCACATGTTGGGCAACATCAAAGACCGCCATCGTGATATTGAACGTGTTCGTAATCAGCATGACTGCCACGAAGGTCTTGAAGACCCACTTGAAGAAGATCCAGGTGTCGAAATTCGCCAGGTTGTTATGGTCGATGATCAGTTGGATCAGCTCATAACAGGCAATGAACGTGAGGATCAGTCCCGCGATCGGGATGATGACTGTCTCCGAGACATTTCGCACCAGGCTGAAGATGCCCGGGGAAAAGTTCGCGGGTGTCATCCCGACCCAGCCGGACACTTCAGAAACGCGCTGGTTGATTGTGTCGAACATACCGGTGAAGTTATACATGATCCCATCGATCAGCACTCCTTTGAACCAGTCAGCAAGCTGCTGCAGGACGCTTTCCAAGAGCGATCACCTCCTCCCCTTATTCGGACAGACTGGACAGGAGGCACCCTGCCCAGCCGTTTTTCTCTCGATACCATGGCGATCACCCGAACAGGCCGGAAAGGAGCGGTACCAGAACGATGCCGACCAGGGCGACGCCGCCGCCTGCCATCAGCTGCTTCATGCCCTGGGACTTTACTG
>CAYLPO010000253.1:0-3359 GCA_964385575.1 uncultured Lachnospiraceae bacterium
CGCAGGACGGCTCCGTGACGACACAGTTCACGATGACGACCATCGAGGAACTGGGTCTTTTGAAGATGGATTTCCTGGGCCTGCGGACATTGACCGTGATCCGGGACGCGGTCGCCATGGCGAACCGGTCGCGGGCGGAACGCGGGCAGGATCCCATCGACATCGGCGGCATCCCGCAGGATGACCCGGCGGTCTATGACATGATCTCTGCCGGCCGCACCGACGGCGTGTTCCAGCTCGAATCTGCCGGCATGACCAGTTTCATGAAGGAACTGAAGCCGACCTGCCTCGAGGATCTGATCGCTGGGATCTCGCTGTATCGCCCGGGCCCCATGGATTTCATCCCGCAGTACATTAAGGGGAAGAGCGATCCGGAGAACATTACGTATCTCACGCCGGAACTCGAGCCCATCCTGAAAGCCACCTACGGCTGCATCGTCTATCAGGAGCAGGTCATGCAGATCGTGCGTGACCTGGGCGGCTACACCCTGGGCCGGTCGGACCTGGTTCGCCGCGCCATGAGTAAAAAGAAAAAAGCGGTCATGGAGGAGGAGCGGAAGAACTTCGTCTACGGCAATGCCGAGCAGGGCATTGAGGGCTGCGTCGCGAAGGGAATCGACGAGACTGCTGCGAATAAGATCTACGATTCCATGATGGACTTCGCGAGCTATGCGTTCAACAAATCCCACGCCGCCGCCTACGCGGTGGTCGCGTATCAGACCGCCTGGCTGAAGTGCTATTACCCGGTCGAGTTCATGGCAGCGCTGATGACCTCGGTCATGACGAATAACGGCAAGCTCATGAGCTATTTCGTCGCATGCCGGAACATGGGCATCGCGATCCTGCCCCCGGATATCAATGAAGGCTATTCCGCGTTTTCTGTATCGAACGGGGCTATCCGTTACGGACTGGCCGCGGCGAAGAGCATCGGCCGCAGCGTGGTCGACGCGGTCGTGGAGGAGCGCGAGAAGGGCGGCCCCTACGAGAGTCTGAAGGATTTCATCTACCGTCTGTCGAGCAAGGAGATCAACCGCCGCACGCTGGAGAGCTTTATCAAATCCGGCGCCATGGACGGTCTGCCCGGGACCAGAAAGCAGAAGCTGACGGTCGCGGATGAGCTGATCGCGCGGAAGAACAGCGACCAGAAAAAGAATATCGCGGGACAGATCTCGCTGTTTGATATGATGGGGACCGGCGGACAGGCGGGCATCGGCGGAGGAGCCGGTGCCGCACTCGACGGAGGTGTCGACATGCCGGATGTAGGGGAATTTCCGAAAGAAGAGATGCTCGCGTTTGAGAAAGACGTCGTGGGCATGTATCTGAGCGGGCATCCGCTGAACGATTACGAGGATGTATGGCGCAGTACCGTCACGCATGCGTCGCCGGACTTTATCCTGGACGATGATACCGGGCGGTGCGCCGCTTCGGACGGCGAGTTCGTCACGGTCGGCGGCATGGTCACCGAGGTCACGAAAAAGACTACGAAGACGAATCAGCTCATGGCGTTTCTGACGCTCGAGGATCTGTACGGCAGCGTGGAGATCGTCGTATTTCCGCGGGATTACGAGAAGTATCGCTCGCTGCTGAAGGAGGACGCGAAGGTCTTCGTGCGCGGGAGAGCGTCGACCAGCGACACCGCGAACGGGAAGATCATCCTGCAGTCGGCGCGGGAGATGCGGGCGGACCGGGGAAGCTCGGTCACGGGCAATGCCGGCAGGGCGGAAGGCCCTGTGCCTGACTCTGCGCCTGATGAACTTTGGGTGCAGTTTGCTGAGAAGACGGATTTTCAGGCGGCGCAGGGGATGCTGCTTGAATTGCTGGGGAGTGCGCACGGAGTCAGCCCGGTGCACATCTATCTGCGGAAAGAAAAGGCCATGAAGATCCTGCCTGACGAATATCGCGCAGATCTGTCCGAAGGACGCCTGATGAGGGAGCTCGCTCAGGCATTCGGAGAAGAAAATGTGCGGGTAACGAAAGGAAAGAAATGAATTGATTGAAATGTTTTTTGAAGTGCGTTAAAATATCTCCTACATATTTCTAAAAAAATTCTAAACTCCATCGGAAAGGAGGTGAGATCATGGCGGAAGAACTGAACGTTCAAATGGAACAGACGCAGACGGAACAGCCCGCAGCGGAACCGCAGGCGCCCTACAGCCTGTCGGCAGATGATAAAGATGTAAACGTGAACGTCTCCACAGACCCGGTCGTCTCCGGAGAACCTGAGGACCTGTTCGGGAAGCTCATTGCCCAGATCAAGACCTATCACCCGTCGGATGATCTCGCCCTGATCCGAAAAGCTTATGAGCTCGCTGCCGACGCGCATAAGGACCAGCGCCGGCGCTCCGGCGAGCCCTACATTATCCATCCGCTCTGCGTGGCACTGATCCTCGCGAACCTGGAGATGGATAAAGAGACCATCATCGGCGCCATCCTGCACGACATCGTAGAGGACACGGAGATCACACTGGAGCAGGTCGCCGAACAGTTCGGTGATGAAGTCGCACTGCTCGTGGACGGCGTCACGAAGCTGACACAGCTGTCCTGGAACGCAGATAAGGTGGAGATCCAGGCGGAGAACCTGCGCCACATGCTGCTGGCCATGGCGAAAGACATTCGCGTGATCCTGATCAAGCTCGCCGACCGCCTCCATAACATGCGCACGCTGGAGTACATGACCACGGCAAAGCAGGCCGAGAAGGCCCGTGAGACCATGGAGATCTACTCCCCGCTGGCGGCCAGGCTCGGTATCTCGAAGATCAAGATCGAACTGGACGACCTCTCGCTGAAGTATCTGGAGCCGGACGCGTACAACGAGATCGTTCAGAAACTTGCGTCCACGCAGGAACAGCGCGACGCGTTTATTGAGCAGATCATCGGGGAGATGCGCGAAGGCCTGGAGAAGGCCGGCATTCAGATGCAGATCTACGGCCGCGTGAAGCATCTGTTCTCCATCTATAAAAAGATGCGGAATAAGGCGAAGACCCTGGATCAGATCTATGACCTGTTCGCGGTCCGCATCATCGTCGAAGATCTGAAGGACTGTTATGCTTCACTCGGCGTCATCCATGAGATGTATACGCCCATCCCCGGGCGGTTTAAAGACTACATCGCCATGCCGAAGCCGAACATGTATCAGTCGCTGCACACCACGCTGATCTCGAATACCGGCGTGCCGTTCGAAGTGCAGATCCGCACATACTCCATGCACCGCACCGCTGAGTACGGTATCGCGGCACACTGGAAATATAAGGAATCCGGCAGCGGCAAATCCGCCACCGACAGCGAGCTCGCGAAGATGAACTGGCTGCGTGAGCTGCTTGAATGGCAGAATGACCTGTCGGACAACCGCGAGTTCCTCA
>CAYLPO010000254.1:0-3334 GCA_964385575.1 uncultured Lachnospiraceae bacterium
TTGCGGCGAATGCGCGATTACGTGAGCTTCTGGCCGACTGCGATACTTTCGGCGGTGCTGTTCGCGCTGCTGCACGGGAACATCGTGCAGGGGCTGTACGCGTTCGGCGTCGGCCTGCTGATGGCTTATGTCTATGAGCGGTCGGGGAGCCTCTGGGCGTCCATCCTGCTGCACATTACCGCGAACACCTGCTCGGTCCTGATTACGGAGATACCGTGGATCTCGAACCGGCTCTCGGAGGATCGGTGGTTCTACCTGTCCATGGCGGTTGCGGCGGTCCTGATCGTGGTCTGCATTCTGGGGATCGAAGCTGCCCGGAAGGCGCGGGCGCGGCGCGGGGAGTGATCCTGCGCGAAGGCTCCTGGAGCGGCGCGGCTTTAAGAGCGCCGCGGGTTCGGTGAGGTGATCTGTATGGCACCGCAGATGTTCGGTCCGTTTCATATCGGTGTGGCGCTGGGCGGCGGCGCAGCGGCCGTCATTCTGGCGAAGATCGTGAGCCGCGGGACGGCTCGGCCCGCGGGCTGTCCCTCGCAGAACGGCTCAGCGAATATTGGTTTGTACAGGCTGCTGTTTGTCTGCGGCCTGGTCATGGCTGCTTCCGAGGTGTGGAAGCAGCTCTTTTATTACCGCGTGGTCTATCACGCGTTTAACTGGTGGTATTTTCCGTTCCAGCTCTGCAGTGTGCCCATGTACCTCTGTCTGGCGCTGCCGGCATTGAAAGAGCGAGGGCGAACGGTGGTCTGCACGTTCCTGTGGAGCTTCACGTTTCTGGGAACAGCGGCAGCATTGATCTATCCGCAGGACATGCTGCGGCCTTACACGGCATTGACAGCGCATGCGTTCGGCTGGCATCTGCTGCTGGTGTTTATCAGTTTTGTGTGTTTCTTCGGGAGATTGGCCGGAGACCGTGCACGGGATTTCGGGGGTGCGGTCCTGTTGTTTCTGGGGTTGGCAGGCGTGGCCACCGCGGTCAATGTCATCGGCGAGCACGCTGGCACCATCCTCGGGACTTATCCGAACATGTTCTACATTTCCCCGTATCACTTAAGCGATCAGCCGGGGTTTCACGGCGCGTCTCAGGTGATAGGTATCTGGCCGGCGATCGCAGTGTATCTGGCGGGAATCGTCGGGATCGCGGCGGTGCTGCATGTGATCTATGCGAAGACATGGCGCTTTCGGGTTAAGTGAAGATAATAAATGATTACGGCCTGCTTCGTGCTCATGTCGGGCGCGTATCAAGTGCCCTCACCCGTCAGCAAGCCAGCTTGCACGGGGTTCGGCACTTGATTCGCTGTAATCACATGATCACCCGCAGCTGACGCTGATTGCAGGTGAGCTCAAGATCGGTGTAGCGCCCCAGCACCTCGCTGTCGGTGTGCAGCGGCATGGGCCGGTCCACATGGATCTTAATGTCCTTGCAGCGGTAGTGGTGGAAGCCGCGCATATTCTTATGCCGGCCGGAACGGATGGACAGGAAGGCCGGAACCATGGAGAGCTTCGAGGTCCGCGCCATCACACACACGTCGAAGAGACCGTCTGAGAAATCCGCGTCGGGCGCCACCTTGAAACCGCCGCACTCATAGCGGTGGATCTGGCAGGAGATGAACGCGATGTGCCGGAAGCTCACCTGTTTTGAACCATCGAGAATGATGTAGCCCGGCGCCGTACGGAAACGCGTGAGTTCGCGGACAGCGGCTGCGAAAAAGCCGGGTACGGCGAACGGACCGCGCGGCAGGCCGCCGCGGACCGGCGTGCGCCGGACAGTCTCAGTAAGCGCGGCGTCATAACCGATGCCGCAGCTGACCGCAAAGCGCCGATAATCGGAACTGGCTGCTGAACCGGTGCCCAGGCGCGCCAGAACCGTGCCGTAGTCGACGTAGGTGTTCATGCGCGGCTTCAGAATGCTCTTCAGCGCATTTTTATAACGAAGCTTCAGCTGCATGCCGCGGGCAAAATCGTTCGTAGGGCCGCAGGGAATGCAGGTGAATACGAACCGCGTGTCAAAATTCAGGCCGTTCAGAACATCATTCAATCTTTCGTCCCCGCCTACAACAACGACCACGTCCTCGACAGGGGTCTTTTCATTGGCGGCGTTGACATTCGGTTCTTTCTGGAAATGTTCGGAGATCTCTTTGGCGCACTCAGATGCCTGCTCCGCATTTTCCGCCATATAGGCTTCATACGGAACATGCCTCCGGATCAGGTATTTCTGGACATGCAGCCAGGTCGAATAGCCTGAGCCGTGTCCGGCATAGGGATCTACGATAAAGTAATGCATGGGTAGATTATAGCATAGGCGCG
The DNA here is from genome assembly GCA_964385575.1 of uncultured Lachnospiraceae bacterium. Taxonomy (GTDB): domain Bacteria; phylum Bacillota; class Clostridia; order Lachnospirales; family Lachnospiraceae; genus RGIG5636. The sequence continues at coordinate 2,302 of CAYLPO010000254.1, forward strand.
CGGGAGCGATTCGAAAAATGTTATAAACTGGGCAGGGAAGGATCGACTCAGGTTTGCCGGCATTGCCGGGAAAAATTTCTTGACATTTTCCTTTCCGCTCCTTATACTTAGTTTCGCTGTGACGCGTCAGCGCGCGGCGCTTGGGGTCTTAGCTCAGCTGGGAGAGCATCTGCCTTACAAGCAGAGGGTCGCAGGTTCGAGCCCTGTAGACCCCATCGTGAGACGGATCGCTCGGCGGACGCCTTCGAAAACCTCATATGGCGGGATAGCTCAGATGGCCAGAGCACGCGGTTCATACCCGCGGTGTCGAGAGTTCGAATCTCCCTCCCGCTACTGAAGAGCACCTGATGAGGGTGCTCTTTTTTGTGTCTTAATAGTCAGAAGTGCCCGGTATCCGCTGCTTTTCATTGTCGGATGAATTCGGCCCCCTATTACTACACCGTTCTACGCACGGTAGAGTGACATCTCCCACATGTTTTTATAGAATATAAGCGAAAAGGTTTCATGTTTCCCTTCTGCGGGAAGGCTTTATCGGGTAGTAGACGGAGGTGGCGTATGAAACCGGTTCGAAGACTCACATCAAAACTCACATCTTTTCAGATCCGGGCGGCGGTCTGGATCCTTCTTCCGCTGGTGGTGCTGGCAGTGCCGCTTGTGCCGATGATGCAGGCAGTTCACGTGGTCAGTGCTGCAGCGGCGGTCTATTTCGTCCTGATGGGCGTCTGGTTCGGGGCGCGGTGCCCGAGACTGTCGGTGCCGGTCCGCATCATCTCGATCCTGGCAGGGATCAATACCGCCGTGTTCGGGATCCAGGGAGCGTTTGCACTGCACGGTGCGGCGGTCTCGGGAATAGCGAGACTGGATAAAATGCTCTATCAGTTTTACGGTGGCCTTTTCTCCGATCTGGGGCGTGAAATCATAACACCCTTTTTAGTCTCAGTCTTTTCGTATGATCCGGTATTCCTAAATGCCGTGGGTGTTTTCCTGGCCTCGGCATTGATCGGAGTCGTTCTGATGGTGATCTTCTTTCTTA
>CAYLPO010000255.1:0-3332 GCA_964385575.1 uncultured Lachnospiraceae bacterium
CATCCACGAGGCCGGTCATGGTCTCGGCGTTCCACTTTCTGGGGTCCACGGGGTCTGCCTCGAAGATCAGTACAGGGATGCCCGCGTCCTCCAGTGCACGGCGGATGAAGAAGCTGCCTTCGACCGCCTGCATGCAGTTGCCGGGAACCATGTAGACGACGCCGTCGATATCGTTCTGCTTTACCTGCTGCAGATACCACTGGCTGTTCCACGGCGGCATGTGGAGGAAGTCCTCCATACCGATGTAGCGTGCGGCCAACGCGCGCAGCGGGTCGTCCGCCACGTGGTTCCGGATGTAGGCGTCCGCGCCCATGGCCAGGTACATGCTCCACATGAAGACGGCGCCGTACTTCTGCTCGAAGCGCTGATAGAACGCGAAGTCATGCCAGATGCCGCGGCCCAGCCACATCAGCCGGTACTTTTCGTTCGGCACGGCGGCCTCGCCGCGGTCCGCCAGCGTCTTGATCTCTTCGTAGAGGCTCTTCGCGTGTGCGGCGGCCCATTCGGTGCCGCGGTGCCACTGCGCCTGCATGACGGCATTGATCGTGTCGATGATGGTTACGGGCACCGGATGGCATTCCGCGATGAGGTCGCGGGTCTTTTTGTACCAGGACTCCTGTTCGTTTATGAGATCCATGACACGTTCGAGCCGGTTCATGTCGAACATGCGCCCGGTCTTTGCTTCAAGAAATGCGATCAGCCGCTTCAGATCCTCTACGGCCAGATCCAGCCGGTCCGTGTCATAGAGCTCCTCCCAGCGGTCCGGGGCCAGCTCGAACCAGTTCAGTGGCGCGGTCCGGGCCACAGTGTTTTCCATCACGTAGAGATCCGCGCCGTGATTTTTCGCGAACAGCTCGAAGATCTTTGCCTGACAGTCACAGGTCAGGCGCGTGACTGCAATGGTGGGATCGGGCAGACCGCCCCAGGGACCCAGCGGTTTCCCGTCCGGACCCACGGCGTGGTCGTCCGGGTCCAGACTTTCCGCAAATGCCGTCGCGCAGTAGCTGCACAGGTCATCCCGATATCCCGCGTCACGCAGAAGCCCGAAATATTTCCGGGTCATGCGTTTGGCGCCGCAGATGGCGGCCCACCACTGGTTTACCACGAACGGAACATCCATGGCGCGGAAGATTTCCAGCGGCACATCGGCGTTCAGGTAGGCCATGTCTTCGCCGCCCTGTTCCACGCGCGTTTTCAGTTCCTGAAACCATTGCTTCTGGTAGGCGGAAGAGGCGGCGGTTGCCTGCAGTTTTTTGATGGGTTTTTCGGTCATTTTGCGCCTCCCATTTCTTCCGCAAAAGCGGCCAGGCGGTCCGGCAGGCCGGCATTGTCCGAAACGGGCCACTTCATTTTGGCAAAACATGCGGTCCGGATCCCGCGGGATGTCAGACTTTCGTTCTGGCTGGGATAATCCCAGCTGGCACTTTCCTCGTATTCATGGAAATAGAAGAGGACGCCCTGCGCATGTGCGGCATCAGCTTCGCGGTCGAGGGCTGCCACACGCTGACTCACGAAAGCTTTCTTGCTGGAATACTCCCGCAGCATGTAGCGGTCTACGGCGGCTTTTACCGGATCGAGTGAGGTGTCAAAGTCGCGTTCATAGAAGCGGTCGCCCCAGTCGTGATCCTCGCCTATGATCACCAGCCCCTGATCCTCGATCAGATCATACAGGGCGGTGCTTTCCTGCGCGCTTCCGGTGAAATAGATCCGCGGTGCATCGATGACCGGCCAGGAGGCGGCCTCCTCTGCCAGCTGTTCGACCAGGTCCGCGTGCTCTGCGCGGTCCATGAAGAACGCGCTGCCGATAATGATGAGTGCTTCGGAACCGTTTACGCGGACCTGCCCCTCGGCCGCATCAGCGGCTGTTCCGCGGCGCAGCGCGGCGATCTTCCGCAGCGCGGCACGGTCACGGTTGCAGATCTCGGCACCGTACCGGATCTCCTCATCCGTCACATGGCGGCCGGCCCAACGGTCTACAGCACGGCGGAAGAGTTCCAGGACGAATTCGTTTCGCTTCTGGTAGATCATTTCCCGGGTGAACAGCCAGTCGATGAATTCCAGGTCGGGAATCCGGTTCTCCGGTTCGGTCCGGCGGATCTCCCGCAGGTAAAGGTAAGCCCGGATCAGGACGTCGGTCGAGTTCGAGATGACGGCCGCGTCCATCATGCCGGCACAGGTCCCGTCCACAAGCTGCTCGAACTGTGCCCGCACGACCGGATCGAACGAATATTCGAGGTATCGGTCGGTCAATGCCGTGGCTTTACCGGGATCAGCCCAGATCCTTACGGGCAGCATGCCGGCTCCGATCAGGAACTCGTCCGGAACGTCACAGCCCAGCTCGCCGATCACGGTACCGCCCGCGGCGCGAAATGCCTCCGCGGTTTCCGCGCGGTGGTCGTAGGCGTGTTTCAGAGCCCGGAAGGCCGGACTTTGCAGAGCGCATGTACGTATAGCCATAAAGATGTCTCCGTTTCTGAAGATCGGCCGCGGCATGCGGCATTGTCAGTGCCTTTATAGCACCCTGTATGATAACGTGAGCATCCGGCTCATGCATCGGACGATAAATGTTGCAGATAAATAGATGCCGAATCGGGTGTTTTTTCCGCCAATTATGTGTATAATAAAAAACAGTTTTGTAAATGACACTCTCGTGAGTGCTGTTTTAGCTATGTGATTAAGGGGAGGATAAGCATATGTCTTCGAAATACACGCAGAATGTGCCGGTCTATTTCGGCGAGGGCGCGATCCACGAACTGGGCGACCGCATCAAAGAGCTTGGATGCAAGAAGGTCATGTGCGTTTACGATGCCGGCGTGAAGGCCGCGGGCGTGAACGTGAAAGCCGAGGAGAGCCTGAAGGCTGCCGGCATTGACTACATGGTTTACGACAAGATCACGGGCGAGCCAGCTTACGAGCTCGTAAACGAGTGCGGCGTTATGGCCAAGGAAGCCGGTGTGGACTGCTTCGTCGGTATCGGCGGCGGCAGCAGCATGGACGCTGCGAAGGCAGCCTCGATCCTGGTCGAGTATCCGGCCCCCATCGAGCAGTATTTTACCGCTCCGCCTTCGTTCCTGACGACGAATGTCGCGGTCGTTCTGGTCCCCACGACAGCCGGTACGGGCAGTGAGTGCACGCAGGTCGGCATCATTTCGAAGGACGGCGGAAAGCCTGCCGTGTTCACGAATACGACGCTGGCCATTCTGGATCCGGAGCTGACGTATACCTGCCCTCCCGGAGTGACTTCGAATTCCGGTTTTGATGCGTTCACGCATGCATCGGAGGCGCTGATGCAACATCGTGTACTCTGCCGATCGCAAGAAGAACGTTTGAAG
>CAYLPO010000256.1:0-3323 GCA_964385575.1 uncultured Lachnospiraceae bacterium
AACTTTTTCGGCATATAGAGAGCCGCGGGGTCCAGACCGCCCGAAAGCGTCCGGCCGCTCGGGGTCACGGTCAGGTTATACGCGCGGGACAGGCGCGTAATGGAGTCGAGCAGGATGATCACATCCTCGCCGGTCTCGACGAGACGCTTCGCGCGCTCAAGGACCATCTCGGTCACACGCTTGTGGTGCTCGGGCAGCTCGTCAAACGTCGAATAAATGACCTGAACCTTCTCGCCGGTGACCGACTCCCGGAAGTCCGTGACTTCCTCGGGGCGCTCATCGATCAGGAGGACGATCATGTTCATCTCAGGGTAATTCCGCAGGACCGATTTCGCGATCTGCTTCAGCAGTGTCGTCTTACCGGCTTTGGGCGGCGAGACGATCATGCCGCGCTGACCTTTCCCGATGGGGCTCATCAGATCCACGATCCGCATGGACAGCGGACAGCCCGGGGTCTCCAGGTGAATGCGCTTATCCGGGAAAACGGGAGTCAGATCCTCAAAATGAGGACGGCCCTTTACGCTGTCGGCCGGGCGGCCGTTGATGCTGTTCACGTACAGAAGCGCGCCGAACTTTTCGTTTCCGCGCGGAAGCTTCTTGATACCGGCAATCACATCGCCGGTCCGCATCCCGAAGCGGCGGATCTGCGAGGGGGAGACGTAGACATCCGTGTCGCCCGACATGAAGTTCTCTCCGCGCAGAAAACCGAAGCCCTCCTGCATGATCTCCAGGATGCCCTCGGCGGGCTCGCCGGCGTCTAAGACTGCCTGTTCGGGGTTCTTCGGCTGGCGCTCGGTGCCCGTGCGCTCGCCCCGATCATTGCGTTCGGCGCGGTCGTCTTTGTCTTTGCGTTCACCGCTTTTCTCATTATTATTGCTGCGGGTCACACGACGGCTGTTCTGGCGCTGATCGCTTGCGTTTCTGCGGGTCACGCGGCGGGCGTTCTGGCGGCGTTCCGTCGTTTCGGCCGCTTTCTCCTCAGCGGGCGCCTTCTCCTCGGTGGGTTCCGCCTTCTCTGCCTCCGCCTTTTTTGCGGCAGACTTTTTCGCGCGCGGCTTGGACGCGGGCTTCTCGACAGGGCCTGCCTCCGGAGCCTCCGCCGAGGCCTTTGCGGAATCCGCTTCGGATTCTGCCGACGGAGCCTCCGCATTGCCCGCACCGGTCTGCCCTTCCGACGCCTGAAGGATCTGCTCGATCAGATCTGCCTTCCGGATCCCGGACGTGCGGCGGATGCCCAGCTGTTTGGCCAGCTCTCTCAGTTCGCTCAGCGGCAGTGTCTCCAGTTTCTCTCTCACTTCAACAGCTCCTTCATCGCGTAGGAATAGATCTTCTGATTCTGTTCGTGCCAATTCGCACAGACCAGCTCGGCCTGTTCCTCGGTCGGGACGACCACATCGATCGCAAAGACCACTTCGCGGCCTTCACGCACCTCGCAGTGGACCGTGTAATCCCGGCTGTTCAAACGGCTGTAATCCGCGGTCACGCCTGCCTGATCGCGCAGACGCACGCCGTTCTCCTTCAGATAGGCGTCCATATCTTCCAGAATCTGCGGAGAAATGCGGTTGCCGAAAAAGCCCAGCGTTTCCTCGCCCTCGCGAGTCAATTCATAGCGGGAATTATGATGGATCTCCTCGACGGTGATCAGGTGTGCCTCCAGCATCTCGTTAAACGCCTGCTGGAGCGTGTAATAGGTGGTGTATTCTCTGCTGAGGAAAAAATCTGAGATCTGTGAATTCGTCATGGGAAACTTCACCTGCTTCAGCAGGTAGAGCACCATGAGCTTATAGAGCGTCAGCGGTTCGAGTACCATGACTGTTCTCCTTGACCGTTCTCTTAATGATTACACTTATGCGCGGATCTGAATCAGCGGCTCGGTCACTTGGAAAGTCTCTCCTCGATGTAGGCCCAAATGGCATCGCGCCCCGCGCCGTCCAATGCCGAAAACGGCAGCACGGGCACATCACCGGGCAATTGCAGGCCGGCCCTGATTCCTTTGATCTGTTTCTGAAACTGGCTTTTTTTGATCTTGTCGGACTTCGTGGCAATGATGGCCACCTCCAGTCCGTATCCCCTCGCCATCTCCAGCATGGCGCGGTCGTCTTTCGTCGGATCGTGGCGGATGTCCGCCAGGATAAACAGCGTTTTCAGCTGCTCCGAATCCCGCAGATAACGTTCGATCATGCGTCCCCAGGCCGCCTTTTCGCGGTCGGGCACCTTCGCAAAACCGTAGCCCGGAAGGTCGGTATAATAGAACTCTTGGTTAATGAGGTAGAAGTTGATCGTGCGGGTCTTGCCCGGCTGAGAAGATGTGCGGGCCAAGGATTTGCGCTGCATGAGCGCATTGATGAGTGAGCTTTTGCCCACATTGCTGCGTCCGACGAACGCAAATTCCGGCTTATCATGCGCGGGAAGTGCGCTCGTCGGGCCGCAGATAGTCTCTAATTCTGCTGATTTGATGATCATGCGCTCTCTCCGGAATCTCCTGCATCGTCCATCTCATCAAAGAGATTCTGCTGATGATCTTCCGGCTCGGGGTCCAGCGTGATGAGCGGGACCTCGTCTTTTCTGTGCACGATCGTGGGCTTCACGCCGTCCTCGATCACCTCGCGTGTCACGATGCAGCGGCCGACCGTGCTGTCGGACGGAAGCTCGAACATAGAGTCGATGATGGCGCGCTCGATGATGGACTTCAGCCCGCGCGCGCCGGTGCCGATGGCCTGCGCCTTCCGAGCAATGGCCCGCGCCGCGTCATCTTCGACCACAAGGTCGATGCCGTCCATGGCAAACAGCTTCTGGTACTGCTTCAGGATGGCGTTCTTCGGGCCGGTCAGGATCTCCACCAGGGCGTCCTCGGTCAGCTTATGCAGGGAGACCGTGATGGGAACACGGCCGACGAACTCGGGGATCAGACCGTATTTGATCAGATCCTGCGGCTCGACCTGTGCCAGCAGAGCCTCGATGTCCTCCTCGCCGCGCTTCGCGGTGATCTCGGCATTGAACCCGATGGAGCCCGCACCCAGCCGGCGGTCCACGATCTTATCCAGACCGATGAACGCACCGCCCACGATGAACAGGATGTTCGTCGTGTCAATGTGATACATCTCCTGCTGCGGGTGCTTCCGTCCGCCGGTCATGGGAACGTTCGCCTCAGTGCCCTCGATGATCTTCAGAAGTGCCTGCTGCACGCCCTCGCCCGACACGTCGCGGGTGATGGACATGTTCTCGCCCTTCTTCGTGATCTTATCGATCTCGTCAATGTAGATGATGCCGTACTCCGCGCGGGACACGTCCCCGTCCGCGGCCACGATCAGCTTCAGCAGGAT
>CAYLPO010000257.1:0-3307 GCA_964385575.1 uncultured Lachnospiraceae bacterium
ATCGCCTGCGTCGGGATCTCCCCGGAATAGTCCTCGATCTCGCCGGCCATATCCGCATCGGCTTCCCGGTCATACTCTGCCATCTCCCGCACGGTCTCTTCCTGATCCGCCGCGAAAGCCGCCGCAGCAGCCTCGTCGTAATCCTCGAGATCGCACCAGTAGAACGTCTCATAGCCCCACTCGTACTCCGTCCGTGCGAACACATAGGAATACTGCCAGTCCGTGACATTGTCCGCGCTCTCCGAAGTCATCATCTCGGTGCCGTCCATGCCGGTGACCTGCAGTATGATATTTCCGTCATCCGGGACTCCAATCACGCTGTCGTCTTCACTCAGCATGATATACTGCTCCGCCGCGTCGTATGCGCTGCCGCGCAGATGGCCTTCGACGGCATCGTCGATGACTTCCTGCTGCGTGTGGTTATGGAAATTTCCTTCCCACATCAGAACGCCCGCTGCCAGGCAACCCACCGCCACCACCTGCATCACGATGCACAGGACGAAGGCAATGACCTTTCCCGGCACACTTCTCGCAAAGTTCTTCATTCGCGCCCCTTTCCGATCTTGTAACCCTGGCCGAAGATCACCTTCACGTAACGCGGGTCGGCCGGGTCGATCTCGATCTTCTCACGGAGGTGGCGGATATGCACCGCCACCGTGTTCTCCGATCCCAAGGGCTTCTCCTTCCAGACCTGTTCATAGATCTCCTTCGGGGAGAACACCCGGTCGGGGTCCCCCATGAGAAGCTTCAGGATCTCGTACTCCTTCGGTGTGAGAGAGACCGGGTCGCCGTCGACCGTGACTTCCTTCGTGCGGTCGTTCAGCTCGATGCCGCCGAGCGCCAGCACTTCCGGCCGGACCGACCCGCCGCCCAGTTTCAGGAACCGGCGCAGCTGCGAGCGGACGCGGGCAGTGACCTCGAGGGGATTGAACGGCTTCGTGATGTAGTCGTCCGCGCCCACGTTCAGGCCCAGGATCTTGTCCGTGTCCTCACTCTTCGCCGTGAGCAGGATGACCGGGACGTTCGAGCGCTCGCGGATCTTCGCGAGGGCCGAGATGCCGTCCATCACCGGCATCATGATGTCCAGGAGGACCAGATGGATCTCCTCCCGCTCGCAGATCCGCACCGCCTCGCGCCCGTCGTACGCCTCGAAGAGCGTATAGTCCGGGTCCGAGAGGTAGATCTTCAGCGCGGACACGATATCCCTGTCATCGTCACAGATCAGAATGTTCGCCATGGTCTTCTCTCCTTTCTGCCGAAAGTGTACTGCGGGCCGCGTTTAAGAAAAAAGACGCGGAGAGTTTAAGATTTGATGAAGTTGTATCCGGTATCTATCATATCACTTTTTCCAGCGCAGCAGCCACACCGCATGCAGGATCACGAGGACCGAGCCGGCATTGTGCACGAGCGCGCCGGCCACCGGTCCCAGGATGCCCGCGGCTGCGAGGACGACCGCCAGGAGATTGATCGACATGGCCAGGATCAGATCCGCGCGGATCGTGGTCATCATGCGGCGGGCCAGCGCCAGCAGGTGCGGGAGTTCGCGGATCTCGTCATTGATCAGGGCAATGTCCGCCGCCTCCACGGCGATGTCGCTCCCCACGCCGCCCATGGCAATTCCGACGCCCGCTTTCTTCAGCGCCGGTGCGTCGTTGATCCCGTCTCCGACCATGCAGACCTCCACGCCGTCCTCCTGCAGCGCGCCGATCAGCGCCAGCTTCTTCTCGGGGAGCAGGTCCGCGTGGACGTTGCGGATGCCCAGCCCGCTGCCGATCGCGCGGGCTGCACCGGCATGGTCGCCGGTCAGAAGCATCGGCGTCAGGCGAAGCCCCCGGACACCCGCGATCATCTGCGCCGCATCCGGGCGGACCGTGTCGGAGAGCACCAGAAAGCCTGCGAGCCGGCCGTTCACCGCAAGGAAGATCACGGTGCCGCCCTGCTCCTGATACGCTTCTGCCTCCGGTTCCCCGAAGACGATGCCGTGCTCGCTGAGCAGCTTCCGGTTTCCGGCGAGGACTTCGTCGCCGCCGACGTTTGCCGTCACGCCTTTTCCGGGAAACAGCCGGAAGTCCTCCGGGTCCGCGGGTTCCCGGCCGGCCGTCGCCCGGTAGCTGCTCACGACTGCTTTTCCAAGCGGATGCTCCGAGCGCTTTTCCGCGGCCGCCGCGAGTGCATAGACCTGCTCTTCGGTGTAGTCGGACAATGACTGCACAGCCGTCACCTCCGGCATCCCGAAGGTCAGTGTCCCGGTCTTGTCGAAGGCGACCGCCCGCACCCGGGAGAGCCGCTCCAGCGCATCACCCTCGCGCACCAGAAAGCCGTGTCTGGCCGCATTTCCGATGGCGGCCATGACCGCGGTCGGGGTCGCCAGCACAAGCGCGCAGGGACAAAAGACGACCAGGATGGTCACCGCACGCAGCAGTTCGCCGGTAAAGATCCAGGTCAGCGCCGCTGTGGAAAGCGCTGCCACCACGATCCAGGTCGCCCAGCGGTCCGCCAGCCGCACGATCTTCGCCTTCCCGGCATCCGCCGACTGTACCAGACGGATCATCCGCTGGATGGAGCTGTCCGCTCCGACTTTCGAGACTGTCATCTCAAAGGCACCGAAACGGTTCACGGTGCCGCTGAAGACCGGGTCTCCGGGTGCCTTGTCCACAGGCAGAGGTTCTCCGGTGAGGACCGACTCATCCACCGAGGTCTGCCCGGTAAAAATGACACCGTCCACGGGCACGGTCTCTCCGGGCAGAACACGGATCAGATCGCCCACCTGGACGTCTTCCGCAGGGACGGTCCTCTCTTCCGGTCCCAACAGGATGCGCGCGGTCTGCGGAGTCAGATGCACCAGCTTTTCGAGACCTGCCTGCGCCTTCGCCACGGTCAGGTCTTCCAGAAGCGCGCCCAGCTGCATGATAAATGCGATCTCCCCGGCCGCAAAGCGCTCGCCGATCAGCACCGATGCGACCAGCGCGATCGACACCAGGACATCCGCGCGGATATCAAAGCGCGTGACCAGACCGATGAACGCTTCGATCAGGATCGGCATGCCGCAGAGGATGATCGTGATCCAGATCGGGTCAAAGGGGAAGGCCGAAAACCCCACGGCCGGCGCACTCCCTGCCTGCGGCCCTGCGGCCGGAAAATGATTCCGGAGCAGACTCAGAAGCAGCGCCGCCCCGCCGATGATCAGCAGGATCAGGTCTTTTTTCATTCCGCCGCGCTCTGACAGTTTCTCGAATCCAGATAAAATATTCAGCTGACAATGTCGCCGACATACTCGTCGGGCGTCGAGACCTCCAGACGCATGATC
>CAYLPO010000258.1:0-3299 GCA_964385575.1 uncultured Lachnospiraceae bacterium
GTGCCGTCGATCTGCCCCTCTCCGGGCTCGCCAATGACGATATCCTCCGGCCGGATGATGACGTCCACGGGACGCATGCGGCCGAAGTCCTTATCCACGCAGGTGAAACGCGCGCCCGCAAACTCCACGAGCTCGTCGTGGATCATGGTGCCGGAGAACAGGTTGTTATCCCCGATGAAGTCCGCGACGAACGCGTTCTCGGGCTCGTTATAGACATCCTCGGGGGTGCCGATCTGCTGGATATATCCCTGGTTCATGACCACGATGATATCCGACATGGTCAGGGCTTCCTCCTGATCGTGCGTGACATACACGAACGTGATGCCCAGCTCGTTCTTCAGGCGGATCAGCTCATACTGCATGTTCTGGCGGAGCTTCAGATCCAGTGCGCCCGGCGGCTCGTCCAGCAGGAGGACGCGGGGCTCGTTCACGATGGCGCGGGCAATGGCGATGCGCTGCTGCTGTCCGCCGGAAAGCTGGGACGGGCGGCGCTTCTCATATCCCTCGAGGTTCACGAGCTTCAGCGCGTACTGGATCTTATCCTTAATATACTGCTGGGTCTTCCCGCTGATCTTCAGGCCGAAGGCGATATTCTCTTCGACGTTCATGTGCGGGAACAGCGAGTACTTCTGGAAAACGGTGTTGATGTGGCGTTTGTTCGGCGGGACATTCGTGATGTCTTTTCCGTCGAAGAGGACCTTCCCGGTGTCGGGGCTGGTGAAGCCGCCCAGGATACGCAAGGTCGTGGTCTTTCCGCAGCCGGAAGGACCCAGAAGGGTGACGAACTAGTTCTCGCCGATGGTGAGATTCACTTCGTCCAGAACGAGCGTATCTTCATATTTTTTGCTGATATCGATCAGTTCGATCAGCGCCCGTTTGGCCATGCATTTTCCCTCAAAAACCGGTGAACATTCTACAACAGAATAAAGATATACGAAAATATGGTAAACAGCAAGCGGAATCATAAGGAAAAACGATATTCTCAAACCGGGAGAAGCGTGATATGATTAGACATCATCGCTTTAAAGCGAGAAATTGCGAAACGGCAGGAGTAGTTATGGGTTTCGAATACATTAATCAAATGCCGACCCCGGCGGAGACCAGGCAGCAGTTCGCGCTGTCGCCTACGCTGTGCAGAAAAAAGGCGGACAATGACGAGGCAGTGCGCCGGATCATTGCCGGCGAGGACGACCGCTTTCTGGTGATCATCGGACCGTGCTCCGCGGACCGGGCGGACTCCGTGCTGGATTATGCCTCGCGCCTTGCAAAAGTGAACGAAAAGGTTTCGGAGAAGCTGATGATCGTGCCCCGGGTCTACACCAGTAAGCCCCGCACCACAGGCAGCGGCTATAAAGGCCTGCTGCATCAGCCGAATCCTCACAAGGTCTCGGATATGTTTGACGGCGTATTGGCGGTCAGAAGCCTTCACATGCGGGTCATGAAGGAGACCGGGATGTCCACGGCGGACGAGATGCTTTATCCGGAGCTGTACGAATATACGTCGGATCTGGTCAGCTATATGGCCATCGGTGCACGGTCCGTGGAGAACCAGCAGCATCGGCTGATGGCGAGCGGGCTGGACATTGCCGTGGGGATGAAGAATCCGACCAGCGGCGAGCTGTCCGTCATGATGAACTCGATCAAGGCCGGACAGAACTCGCATCATTTCGCGCTGCGCGGCTGGGAAGTTATGTCCGAGGGGAACCCCTGGTCGCATGCGATCCTGCGCGGCTATGTCGATGCGGCCGGGAATAACGTTCCGAATTATCACTACGAAGATCTCCGGATGCTTTGCGACCTGTACGCGAAGGACGAGTTCGCGTACCCCGCCTGTATCGTGGACGCGAACCATGCGAATTCCGGAAAACAGTATGAGGAGCAGATCCGTATCGTGAAGGAGGTTCTGAACAGCCGTCGCCACTCCGGTGACGTGGGACGGCTGGTGAAAGGCGTCATGATCGAGAGCTATCTGCTCGACGGCTGTCAAAAGGCCAGCGGGAATACCTATGGCCTGTCCATCACGGATCCCTGCCTGGGCTGGGAGAAGACGGAGCGGTTGCTGCTGGAGATGGCAGAGAGCTTGTGAGAATTCGTCGGAATTCTCACAGCGATATGGCATGTGCCCGCAAAAGCGGGGACATGTCCGCCGTAAGGCGGATCACGAGCCGGTTTCCCTGCCGGCGAGTGACCTCGGCGTTTTATATATAATAAAAGGAAAGAACTATGCCGAAGAAGAAAAAAGACCTGACCGAACTCAGGAAAGAACTGGATAAGATCGATGCCGGCCTCCTGGAGCAGTTCGAGGCGCGCATGGCGGTGTGCGCCGAGATCGCCGAGTGGAAGAGTGCGAGCGGAACGCCCGTGCAGGACATCGAGCGGGAGCGCGCGAAGATCGCTTTGATCACGGAGCGCTGCCATGACGAGGAGCTGAAGGAGGATGCGGCCGAGCTCTTCCAGCAGGTCATGAGCCTGTCGCGCCGTATGCAGTATCAGATCATGGCGCAGAAGGGTATCATCGGTGCCATTCCGTTTGAGATGCTTCCGACCATTCCGCGGAAGAAATCCCGCGTGGTCTACCAGGGCGTCGAGGGCGCCTACAGTCACGCCGCGGCACAGCAGTACTTCGGGGCGGACGTGAGCTGCTTTAACGTGAAGACGTTCGACGAAGCCATGAAGGCCATTTGCGGCGGCATCGCGGACTATGCCGTGCTTCCCATCGAGAATTCGCGCGCGGGCCAGGTCGGCGATGTCTATGATCTGCTGATGCACTATGATAACTACATCGTGGGGGAGACCTACCTCTCCGTGAACCATGTGCTGCTGGGCCTGCCCGGCGCTTCGAAGGAGCAGATCCGCCGGATCTACTCACACCCGCAGGGGCTGCTGCAGTGCTCGGATTATCTGGAAGAGCGGCATGACGTGGACACGATCAGCGTGGCAAACACTGCGGTCGCGGCGAAGAAGGTCGTCGAGGACGGAGACCCCACGCAGGGCGCCATTGCCAGAGAGACCTGCGCGGAGCTATATGGCCTGGAGGTGCTCGACGACGACATCGTGGATTATAAGGACAATACCACGCGGTTCATTATCGTCTCTTCGAAGAAGATCTACTCCGAAGATGCGTCGAAGATCAGTCTGGTGTTCGAGGCGTCGCATCAGAGCGGTTCGCTGTACCGGCTGCTGAGCCACATCATCCATAACGGACTGAACATGACGAAGATCGAGTCGCGCCCGGTGCCGGGGAAGGCCTGGGAGTATCGGTTCTTCGTGGACTTCGACGGGAACCTGAGCGAGGCGAG
>CAYLPO010000259.1:0-3259 GCA_964385575.1 uncultured Lachnospiraceae bacterium
AACTGAACGCGCAGATCGGCCCGGCCGATGAGGCTGCCCGGTCTGCGTCGCAGGCGCATTGGGACGGGATCGCGAAGCCGCTGAGAGGATTGGGAGACCTGGAGACCGCAGTGAGCCGGATCGCTGCGCTGACCGGATCGGAGGATGTGCGGATCGACCGCCGTGCGGTGCTGGTCATGTGCGCGGATAACGGCGTCGTGGCGGAAGGCGTCACACAGTCGGATCCTTCCGTGACCGCTACCATGGCCGGAAACATCCGCGATCATAAGTCCTCAGTCTGCCTGATGGCGAAGTCTGCCGGAGCGGATGTGTTCGCGGAGGACATGGGTATGCTCACGCGCGTAGAGGGCGTGGAGGGCTGCCATATCGCGGACGGCACGGGGAACATTGCCGTCGGACCCGCCATGACGAAAGAACAGGCGATCGAGGCCATCGCATACGGCATGGAACTCGCGAAGCGCTGCCGCGATGACGGTTATCAGATCCTGGTGACCGGCGAAATGGGCATCGGGAACACCACTACCTCGAGCGCGGTCACGGCGGTCATGCTGGGTATGCGGGTCGAGGAGATCACCGGCCGCGGCGCCGGCCTGTCCGACACCGGCCTGGTAAAGAAGATCGACGCGATCATGCGGGCCCTGAAGGTGAACGGGCCGGATCCGGAGGATCCGCTGGACATTCTGGCGAAAGTGGGCGGATTTGACATTGCCGGTATGTGCGGAGTCTTCCTGGGAGGAGCCCTTTACGGCGTGCCGGTGATCATCGACGGACTGATCAGCTCGGTCGCAGCGCTGATCGCGGCGAGAATGTGCCCGAACGCGAAAAAAGCGATGCTTGCCAGTCATTGCTCGGCAGAACCTGCCGCGGAGCAGATTCTGTCGGAACTGGAGCTGACACCGTTGATTCATGCCGGCCTGAAGCTGGGCGAGGGAACAGGCGCGGTCTGCCTGCTACCGCTTCTGGACATGGCGCTTTCGGTCTATCATAACTCCGTGATGTTCGCGGATTCGGGCGTGGAGCAGTACACGATTCAGGAAGGCGACAAGCGCTGACGGCGCAGCGGATGCGCGGGAGGCGCTGGCAGATATGCTGATCCTATTTACAGGCGGCTCCGGCTGCGGGAAAAGTTCCTACGCGGAGGACCTGTGTGCACGGCTGGCGAATGCCGGCGGCAGCCGGGAGTCTTCCGGCTCTTCCTGTGCGGCCGGGAGAGCACCGCTCTATTACATTGCCGCGATGAAGCCTTTCGGCGAGGGCAGTCAGGAGAAGATCGCCAGACACCGGCGCATGCGCGCGGAGATCGGCTTTACGACGATTGAGCGTTATACGGACTTGGCAGGGCTGACGCTGCCGAAGACGGAGCGCAGACCAGTCGCGCTTCTGGAGTGTATCGCGAACCTGACGGCGAACGAGATGTTCGATGATGAAGGCCGTTCCCGTGATCCGTATGAACCGGTGATCACCGGTGTGCGGGCGCTCGCGGCGCAGTGCGGGCATCTGATCGTGGTCACGAACGATGTTGGCTCTGACGGCGGCGGCTACGGGGAGCTGACCGAGGAGTACGTCCGCGTGATCGGAAAGATCAATGCCGTGCTGGCGGCGGAAGCCGATGCGGTCTGTGAGATGGTATTCGGATGCCCGAAGGTGATCAAAGGGAAGCTTCCGGATAAAGAACACACGGAGCCGCAGAAACCAGCCGTGTCCGGAGAAAATGAGGATAAAAAACATATGTTATTGATCGTAGGGGCCGAAGGCTCCGGCAAGCGGACCTATGCGGAGAGCCTGGGATATCCGGCGGAAACGATGGAAAATGCGGAGATGAAAGACGAGCGGTCTGACCGCACGCCTTCAGCCGGTATTTATCACACGGAAGCACTCGTAAAGGGAATCGCCGCCGCAGATGCGAAGACGGTCTCCAAGAAAGACATGGATGCGAGGGTCGATGAGATCGCGGACCGGCTGAACTGCTATGAGATCATCCTCGCAAACGAGGTCGGAAACGGCGTGATCCCGCTGGAGCCGGAAGTGCGCCGGGAGCGGGAAGCCGCCGGTCGGCTCGTGACATTGCTCGCGAAGCGCGCCGACACCGTGGTGCGCATGGTGTGCGGGATCCCGGTGGTGCTGAAGGGGGAGCTTCCGCCTGCCAAAACCTGCCAAAACGAGTAAAAATCAGGTATAATAAAAGAACTTTTATCTGTTTGCTTCATAAGACGGAGGAATTACATGAGCGTTAAGAGAGTCTATGTAGAAAAGAAACCCGCCTACGCGGTCGCGGCGTCGAAGCTTGCGAACGATATCCGGGATTACCTGAATATTGCCGGAGTGACCGGCGTGCGTGTGCTGCAGCGCTATGACGTGGAGAACCTTTCGGACGAGACCTATGAGGCCGCGAAGGTGACGGTCTTCTCCGAGCCGCCCGTGGACTTCCTCTATGAGGGGGCTTTCGAGCAGGCGGCGGATGACGCAGTCTTTTCCGTCGAGTATCTGCCCGGCCAGTTCGACCAGCGCGCCGACTCCGCCGTGCAGTGCGTAAAGCTCCTGAATGAAAATGAGGAGCCGATCATCAAGTCCGCTCAGACTTACGTGATCAGCGGCGGCATCTCCGAGGCAGAGCTTTCGCAGATCGTCTCGTTCGTGATCAATCCGGTCGACTCACGCGTGGCGGCAGAGGAGCTTCCCGAGACGCTGGCCGAGGTATTCCCCGAGCCGGATGACGTCGAGATCCTCACGGGTTTCACGACCGAGGACGAGGAGACGCTCCGCGCGCGTTATCAGTCTTACGGTCTGGCCATGACGTTCGCGGATTTCCGCTTTATCCAGGATCATTTCCGGGATGCGGAGCACCGCGATCCGACCATGACCGAGATCCGGGTGCTGGATACGTACTGGTCGGATCATTGCCGGCACACGACGTTCCAGACTGAGCTGAAGAACATTGAGATCTGCGACGGCGACTATGCGGCCCCGCTGCGTGCTTCCTATGAGAAATATGCCGCGGACCACGCGGAGCTGTTCGCCGGCCGCGATGACAAGTATATCTGCCTGATGGACCTGGCCCTGATCGCCATGCGGAAGCTGAAGCGCGACGGGATCCTGGTGGATCAGGAAGAGACCGATGAGATCAATGCCTGCTCCATCGTCGTTCCCATCGAGGTCACGGACGCTGACGGGAAGAAGACCACGGAGGAGTGGCTGATCAACTTCAAGAACGAGACGCATAACCACCCGACCGAGATCGAGCCTTTCGGCGGCGCGGCGA
>CAYLPO010000260.1:0-3241 GCA_964385575.1 uncultured Lachnospiraceae bacterium
AATACAGCTCCGCGCAGGTCGTCGCCGCGTACATGAGCTTGGCGAAACCGGCCAGAATACTGTATCCCAGCGGATGGGGAAGACGTAAGCCTTTCGTTTGTTCCATAACTATCTCCTTTCTTTCCTTTCTGCCTCCGCCGCATGGCAAAAGCGGGGTGCCGCTCACGCGGCGGTTTCAGGCGGGCGAGCCGCCGTATTATCCGGGACTCTGCCCGGATATAACGTTCTGCTTATTCGATTCGATTATATGGAAATCTAAATTTTTTGTGAAATATGGTTATCTTCTTTTCTTATAAGCAGATGTTATAAGTTTTGTTAATAAGGTGAATTTTTGCGCAAAAAATCGCTGCGGGAATAGGCTCGCAACGATGTTCTATTTCTCCGATCTCCGCCGCTTTCTTCAGGGCGTGGATCAGGTCGAAAAGTTCTTTATAAGTTTTACTGTCCCATCGGTCCGCCCTGCGGCATTTGACCGGAACCCTGCCCCGGGAATCCTCCCTGCGGGCTGCCGCCCTGGCCGGGCATCTGCCCCATATCGGACATATCACCCTGCTGGCCCATGCCTCCCATCTGACCCATGCCCATCATCATGCCCTCGCCGTAGATCAGGCTCGTCATCTCGATGGTGTAGCTCTGGCCTCCCACAGTCAAGGTGTAGGTCTCGCCGGCCTGGATCTCCGGCGTGCTGATCACGATGCTGCTGAAGCTCTTCTGGGGTGTGTACTCCGCGATCACATTGCCCGATGCATCCGCGAGTGTCACGGTCGTGCCGGCCGTCTGCTGCCCGAAACTGTACAGGATCGCTCCCTGGGTCGAACTCTGACCGAAGTTCTCCGCCATCCCGCTCGAACCCGCTGCGATCACGGTCCCGCCGGTGATCACACCCTGCGCGCCGTCGCCGATATCGATCGCGCCTTCACCGTCGCTGGTCGGGCCGTCCAGCAGGACCGTCCCGCCGTTCACGTACAGGTCGCCGTTCGAGTCAAGCGCGTCGCCTGAGGAATTCACGTAGATCGTGCCGCCGTTGATGGTCAGGCTCGCGTCGCTGGATGCGCCGAACATCATACCCATCTGCTCACCGCCGGAGCCGTCGGAGGCGTTGATGCCGTCATCCGCGGAGACGATGGAGATCTCGCCGTCATTGATCACGACGGTCAGCCCCTCGATGCCCTCCTGGCACTCCGTGATATTGATCGTTCCGCCGTCGATGATCAAAGTCCCGCTCGCGTCGATCCCGTCATCGCCCGCCGCGATCGTGAGCGTTCCGCCGCTCATGTAGAAGTATGCGTCGACCGACTCGTCGTCATTCTCGACATGCACACCGTCCTTCTCGCTGCTGTCGATCGTGATCGTGCCGTCCGCGATCCGCACGCTGTCTTCGGCGGAGAGTCCCTTCTTCGCGGAGGTGACCGTAAGCGTGCCGCCGCAGACCTTCAGGTCATTTTTCGAGACGATGCCGTGGCCCGTCTCGCAGCTGACCGTCAGGGTGCCCTCGCCGTTCAGCATCAGGTCATCCTTCGAGAAGATGGCCGCGTCGACGCCATTGCCGTACTCATCTTCCTCCGGGAACTCGCCGGTCACGGTGATCGTGTTCGTGCTGCCGGCCGCGGTGGTGACGAAGACCTTGTCCGCGTTCAACACATAGATGGCCGCGTCGCTCTCGTTCACGATGCTCACGCCGTCCAGCACCAGCTGGACCTTCTCGGTGTCTTCGACGTCAATGATGATCTGCCCGCTCGACAGGCTTCCCTGCAGGAGGTAGGTTCCCTCCGCGGTGATCGTAATGGTATCGCCGTCAATGCTGACGCCAGAGCCGTCCGCCGTGCTTGCGCCATCCGCCAGCGTGATCGTGCAATCGATCTCATAATCCGCAGAGAGGTCGCGCTCGGTGAACTGCTCGGAGGATGCAGCGGCAGTGCCGGTGGTCGTCGTATCGGCGGCTGTGGTCATGGTGCTGTTTCCGCCTGCGGCACCTGTATTGTCCGCGCCCGCGCTTTTATCTGTGGTCTCGGCCGTGATCGCCGAAGTCTCGGTATTGCCCGCCGCTGCGCTTCCGCATCCGGCGGCTCCGGCGACGATCATCGCCGCGCAGAGGGCGGCGGCTGTTACTTTAAATGGTTTTCTCAACATGTTCTTTCTCATGGTATTCTCCTTAATATGGTGACGGAAAAGTCGCCTCGTCTCATCACGGTGACAGACGGACCGTCCCTTCTGTCACGTCACAGCGCCACATGGTCCAGTCCGGGGACCGACGCGCTGATCTCCAGGTTCCCGTTGCGGCACCGCAGCTCGTCGATGAGCCCGCGCTCCGCGCCCGCCTCTTTCAGCGAGATCCCGTAGGTCAGCCGGTTCAGGCTGCCCAGGTTCGTGGTCTTCACCTTCATCAGCTTCGCGGAAGTCGTGTACTTCTCGAAAAGATCGTCGAAGGCGTGTGTGTAATTCAGTTCCTCCGGAACCGTGATGTTCAGGTTCCGCATCAGCGCCGCGTTCTGCTCATCGCCCAGACGCACCCGCTGATAGATCACCCAGATGACCGCCATGATCACGGTGAACAGCCCCGCAAACAGCGGATAGCCCATGCCGCAGGCCAGGCCCAGCGTCATGCTCATGAAGATCGCGCAGATCTCGCTCGCGGTGCCCTGCGCCGAGCGGAAGCGGATCAGTGAAAATGCACCCGCCACCGCGACGCCCGCGCCGACGCTTCCGTTGACCATCATGATCACGACTGTCACGATCGCGGGCAGCATGGCCAGCGTGGTCACGAAACTCTTCGTGCTTTCGGTCTTTCTCGCATACACCGCCGCGAAGACGGCCCCCAGGGCCAGCGCAGCGATCAGGCAGATGAAAAAGCTCTGCAGTGTGATGACTCCGGCGGTGCCGGTGATAATGCTGGTAAGAATGTCGCTCATGGTTTTTTCCTCTTCGTTCTAATCTTCGTTCAAAATAGGATGGGCAATGTCGCCGCCCCTGCTCCCTATGTCATCGCGCGGCGGCCAGCCCCAGGGCCGGTCCCGTGCGCTTCTCCGACGCCGCGCCGGGGAACGTGCGGACGTTCCTCGTATTCTGGTAAGCGCGGCTCTTCGGATCGGCCAGCATCGTCTCATAAGTTCGTCCGTACTTCGAGAGCGACGCCTTCTGAATGCGCAGCCGGCTGATCAGGCGGACCACCTCCAGCGGGAGCGCCCCGCGGGTCTTGATCTCCATGATGGACTGCCCTGCCGGCAGGATCTGCGCGCCGGCC
>CAYLPO010000261.1:0-3222 GCA_964385575.1 uncultured Lachnospiraceae bacterium
GACCGCTGCGATACGGGCGCATCCGTGTCCATGATGGATCTGTCGGTCGAGGCGGAGGCGTTCGGCGCGACGATCAACCTTTCCGATGATGAAGTTCCTACCGTGGTCGGTGAGCTGCTGGTGGAGCCGGAGGATGCGGATGAGCTGAGGGTTCCCGAAGTGGGCGAAGGCCGCACCGGCCTTTACATCGAGGCCATCGGCAAGGTCGTTCAGATGATCACGGACCGCCCGGTCTTCGCAGGCGTCATCGGTCCGTTCTCTCTGGCAGGCAGACTCATGGGCATGACCGAGATCATGGTCAACTGCTATGAGGAAGAGGAGATGGTCCAGACCACGCTCGAGAAGGCGACCGAGTTCCTGACGAAGTATATTCTGGCATATAAAGAAGTCGGAGCGAACGGCGTCGTGATCGCCGAGCCCGCTGCCGGCCTGATCAGCCCGAACATGAGCGCGGAGTTCGCGTGGCCATATGTGAAGCAGATCGTGGATGCGGTCCAGGACGATGAGTTCGCCGTGATCCTGCATAACTGCGGAAACGCTGCGAACCAGATGCTGAAAGAGATGGCGGATGTGGGAGCCGCGGGTTATCACTTCGGAAACTCCGTGGATATGAAGGAGATCGTCGACGGCATGCCCGGGGACGTCCTGGTCATGGGCAATGTCGACCCCGCGAGAGCTTTCCGCAACGGCACTCCCGAGAAGGTCCGCGAGCAGACGCTGGATAACCTGAACAACTGCACCGAGGGACATCCGAACTTCATCATCTCCTCGGGCTGCGATATCCCGCCGGCGACGCCGTGGGAGAACATCGACGAGTTCTTCAAGGTCGTCGAGGAGTGGTACGCATCTAAGTAAGTATGCGCTGAAAAAAGACCGCACGCAGCGTGCTGCGTGAACGTCCTCCTTCCGGGGCAGTATCCGGGAGTGCTTAATTACCGAAAAGAGCGGGCAGCTGTGGCTGCTCGCTCTTTTCGTTTCGGTTTCTTTTGGAGCTCTGAAGGGCTCGAACGATGCTGGATGTCCTGCGCGGTCAGGCCGCCTTCAGCTTCGCCACGGCCTTCTCGATGAGCGGGAAGAAGACGCCGCCCACGACATTGCCCAGCGTGATGATAATGATGCGGCCGATGGACGGACCGAAGTTCGAGGTCAGGATGCCGGAAACGCCCCAGTAGTACATGTCCGCAACGCTGTGCTCAGTGCCGCAGAGGATGAAGACCATGACGCCGAGGAACAGCGAGAAGCATTTCAGCAGCGGGTGCTCGAGCTTCGCGAAGCCGTTCACGGCGATGAAGATGAAGACGTTACACAGGATGCCCAGCACGAACAGCGACAGCAGGCTGGAGTTCATCTTCGCGGTGACGAGCGCCTCAGCAGCGGCGTTGATGCCGGTCTCACCGGTGATGCCGGTCAGGTGCTCCAGACCCGCCAGCAGCGAGGTGCCGCAGAGGTTGCCGATCCAGATGATGATCAGGTCGAGCACGTACGAGGGCTTGTTGTCGAACAGGTAGCAGGCCTTACCAGTGAACAGGTTATAGCCGCGCGTGCAGATGACGAACAGGCCGATGCCGAACAGGAACGCGCCGACCACGTTTCCGCCGGGGAACGCGTCTTTGATGCGCAGGAATACCGTGCCGCCGAGGCCGATGCAGAAGCCGGCCAGAATGGCGAACAGGAACAGCGAGAAACGGGTCTTTCCGGCAGAGGGTGCCGGAGCATTCGAAGTAGCCATGATTAGATCACTCCTCCTAAAAAATTTATAAAATGCAATGTACTAATCATAATGAGTGAATAGTTTCAGGTCAATAAAAAATGCATGGAATTCTGTACATTTTAGCCGTGGCTGCTGCCGCCCCCGGTTACTTCGCCGCGATCGCCTCAATCTCGCACAGGCAGCCCTTCGGGATGTCCTTCACCGCGACGCAGCTGCGGGCCGGGCAGGAGACGAAATACTTCGCGTAGACTTCATTGAATGCCGCGAAATCGGCGATGTCCGCCAGGAAGCAGGTGGTCTTGATCACGTGCTCCATGGTCAGGCCGGCCTCCTCGAGGATCGCCGCGACGTTCCGGCAGGACTGCTCCGCCTGCGCCGCGATGCCTTCCGGGATCTGGCCCGTGGCCGGATTGACCGGGATCTGTCCCGAGGTGAACAGGATGTCGCCGAACTGCATGGCCTGCGAATACGGGCCGATAGCCGCGGGTGCATTCTGTGTGGTGATCACTTTCTTTTCTGCCATGAGAACTCCTTTCTGCAGGAAACAGTTTAATCAATATCGTTTGAAACAAAGGCAGCCCGCATGACGCGGACTGCCCGTATGACCGGCTCTTGCCGGATGATCGTTCAGCGATCAGTTCGAGGATTTGACCTCCTGCCACAGATCCGTGTACAGCGCGTCGGCTTCGCTGCCCAGATAGCGGAACACTTCGCAGTTGGCCAGCAGCTCTTCCGGCGGGAAGATGGTCGGGTCGGCCAGAACTTCCTCGTCCAGGTCGGCCAGGATCGCCTCGTTCGGCGTGCCGTAGTAGATGTACTCGAAGTTCGCCATGGCGGCGTCATAGCCGCACAGGAAGTCGATGAACTGCTGCGCGCCCTCGACATTCGTCGCGGAAGCGGGGATGACCGCGCAGTCGATCCAGACGTTCGAGCCTTCCTCGGGGATCGTGTAGGCCAGGTCCTCGTTCGCCTCGATGGCCACGGTGGCGTCGCCCGAGTAGATCATGCCCATGGCGGCCTCACCCGAGATCATGGAGTCGCGGGTCTCGTCGACCTGGTACGCGTACACCAGCGGATACTGTTCGATCAGCATGTCCGCGGCGGCGCGCAGCTCGGCCTCGTCCGTGGTGTTGATGGAGTGGCCCTGCAGGCGCAGCGGAGCAATGAAGGCGTCGCGCACGCTGTTCTCCATGATGATGGAGTTCGCGTAGTTCTCATCCCAGAGGGCGTTCCAGCTGGTGACATTGTCCACCATCGTGGTGTTGTAGATGATGCCGACCGTGCCCCACAGGTAGGGGACCGCATAAGAATTCTCCGGATCGAACGCCTGGCAGAACTCCCAGTACCGGTCGCCGATATTCCCGATGTTCTCCATGCCGCTCATGTCGATCATGTAAGTCTTGATGAGCTCGGCGAGCTTCATGCGAGACTCCTCGTTGGACAGCGCGCTCTGCGAGAACTTCAAGTTCAGCAGCGTGCCGTTGGGGAAGTCCACCGAGTTGATCTTGCCA
>CAYLPO010000262.1:0-3216 GCA_964385575.1 uncultured Lachnospiraceae bacterium
ATACGGATACCGGATTGTTTATGCTGGACCAGGCGGCACGAATTTGCTCTTTGACAGTGATACGGTCGGCGGCGATGACAGCCGCGGCCTGCACGAGGCGACCGAAGGTCTGGATGATCTGTTTTATCTGGATACGATGAGCTCGGGACAAAGCGCAGAGATCTCTCTGACCGTATCACTCGACGGCGAAACGGAAGGAAATGATTATTTTAATACGCTGGCTCGCCTGGAGATGCATTTCGCGGTGGAACCCGTGGATGAGACGACTCCTGCGACACCGTCTGGGCCGGCTCACGGAAACGTGGTCCGCACCGGAGATCCGAGCCGCCAGCTCCCGCTCTATGCGGCGATGACGGCCAGCGGTGCGGTAATCCTGATCGCAGTGCTGGTCTCGGCTCGCCGGCGGAAGAATGACAGACGGGAGGGCGTAAGATGAAATCTTTGAAGAAGATCTTTTGCCTGCTCCTTTTCGCGGCGGTGGGACTGGCTTTCCCGCTTCAGACGCTGGCAGTGCAGTCATTCGCGGCCGGAGATCCCTATACCTATACGGTCCGGGTCTTCCCCGGCAATAACGGCTCGGTAAGCAGCGGGGATGAATACTATTCCACTCCGGAGTATCCGGCGGATTCGGGTACTCGCGTTACGATCAATGTGATCAACGGCGATACCCTCCAGGTAAACGGTGTGACACAGATCACGCTGGACAATAACAAGTATTATATTCGCGGCGTGCGCATCACCGGACAGGACGATGTGATAAACGCGCCCAGCTTTGTGGTCACGCAGGATCAGGATTATGTGGTGGCGTACGGAATGCGGAACAGCGCCGTAAGCTACACCGTGAACTATCAGGATGCGAACGGGAATCCCATGCCGGGGACACCGGGAACGAACACCGGTTACGGTACGGCGGGCAAGCCTGTGATCGTGGGTTTTTATCCCGTGGACGGTTACCTGCCTTATGCCTACAGTGCGGACGGACAGCTGGTTCAGACCTTTAATCTGACGAATTCTCAGGGTCTTTCTTCGGACGGGGCAGAGAACGTCTTTACCTTTATCTATCTGCCGGTCTCTTCGGCGCCTGCGCCTGGCGGCGGGAGCACGCCGGCCGGAGGAGCGGGAGCAGGAACGGGAGGCGGCGCCGGCGCGGGAGGCGGTGCCGGAAACGATGCTGCGGAAGACAGCGCCGGAGCGGATGTGTCCGGCGATGCAGCCGGAACCGAAACAGAAGAGGAAACCACGACGGCGGCAGAAGAGATTCTGGATATCGATGTTCCTCTGGCTGACGGCGGGGAAGGGAGCGAACCGGAAACGCTCGAGCCCTCCTCTGCACCCGGTGCCGGAACGAACGGGATCAGTCCTGCATTGATCGGAACGATCTCAGCCGTGGCCGCGGCTCTGGCAGTCCTTTTCATCATTATGGCAGTTCGCAGGAAGAGGAAAGAGAATGAAAAAGCAAACGGCGGCAGCGCCTGACAGTCTGCGCACGAAACGGGGCGGGAAAGTGCTTCCCGCCCTTTGCCATGTGCTGGGAACTGTTTTATTGCTGGCAGTGATCGCGGTGACGGTGCCGCTTACCGTCCCGCGCTTTTTGGGTTATGATGTCTACGAAGTCGTCAGCGGCTCGATGGAACCCGAGATCCCGGTCGGAAGCGTGATCTATGTCGGGGCGGTGGATCCGGCCTCTCTGCAGGAGGGGGATGTGATCGCTTTTGTCTCGGAAAGGGCCGTCATTGCTCACAGAGTCGTGCGAAATCGCCTGCTGGAAGGCGAACTGGTGACGAAAGGCGACGCGAATCCCATTGAAGACATCGCTCCGGTACCGTACAATGCAATTGTCGGCATTGTGACCCGACATATTCCCGTAGTGGGACATTTCATGTCGCTGTACGCCAGCCGCACCGGAAAGATCTATCTTCTGATGATCATTGCCTGCGGCGTGCTTTTGCATGTCCTGGCAGGAAGGCTGCGTGACTGGAGGCGTGACGGCTAGAATAGGAGAATATCATGAACCAGAAACAGGAACTGGAAGTCAGACGCGCAGCGGATCGGATCCGTCTGCGCGTTCTGGAGCACACGGTCTCGCAGAACGGCGGCTACCTGAGTCAGGCCTGCTCTTCGGCGGACCTGTTTGCGACGCTTTACATGCGCGTGCTGAAGCTGGCGCCGCTGGAGAAGCCGCTGATGCCGAAGAAGTTTAAGGCGGTCCCCGGCCCGAAGCAGAAGGCTGTGACGGGCGCGCGCTTTAACGGCAACGGCGACCGCGATTGCGACAGCTTCATCCTGTCCCCGGCCCAGTATGCGCTGGTGCTTTACGCGGCGCTGATCGAGACCGGACGCATGGATGCGAAGGCCATGAAAGAGTATAACAAGGACGGCAGTTCCGTCGAGATGATCGGCGCGGAGCACTCGCCCGGCATGGAAGTGACGACCGGATCGCTCGGCCAGGGAATCAGCCAGGCGGCGGGCATCGCTTTCGCGCGGAAGGTCCGCGGGGATAAGGGGCGCGTCGTCGTGATGCTGTCGGACGGCGAGTGCCAGTCCGGCGAGTTCTGGGAGGCGGTCCAGGCCGCAAGTTACCATGACCTCGGGAACATGATCTGCTTCGTGGATGTGAACGGTTTCCAGTGCGACGGAAAGATGACCACGGTCATGAATCTGGAGCCCTTCGATGAGCGCCTGCGCGCGTTCGGCGCCCGCGTGTTCCGGATCAACGGGCATGATGTGCGCGAGATCGAGCGGATCGCAAAACTGAAGCCCGCGAAGAAGCCGACGTTCGTACTTTGTGACACCGACCCGACCAGAGGCCTGCCGTTCCTGAAGGAGCGCTATCCGAAGTTCCACTATGTGCGTTTCCTGGATCCGAAGGACCGCGTGCGCTACGGCGAGTATTATGAGAAGCTCGCGGCGACGGGCGATCTGACGGCTACTGCCGCGATCGAGGCAGAGAAGGCGGCCGCGGAGAAAGCCGCAGCGGGCAATGCAGCAGCCGCAGGCGCAGCGAAAGACGGAAAGGAGGCGTGACCATGGAGATCCTGAAAAAAGTTCATTCCAGAAACTTCGTCAACTGGGCGAAGAATAAGAAGGACGTTTATGTCCTCTCTGCGGACCTGACCAGTTCGGTCGAGGCGGATCTGTTCCGTGACACCTATCCGGACCGTTTCCTGTCCATGGGCATCGCGGAGCAGAACATGCTCGCGTTCGCGGGCGGCATGG
>CAYLPO010000263.1:0-3206 GCA_964385575.1 uncultured Lachnospiraceae bacterium
GCGTTAAACGGGGAAATGCGGACCAGCCGGTGAACGCCGTGCTCGGACTTCAGGTAGCCGTAGGCGTCGGGACCGTTGATCTGCACGGTCACGGACTTGATCCCGGCTTCATCGCCGTCGAGCCAGTCCAGGATCTCCGTCGAATAGCCCTTCGCCTGCGCCCAGTGCATGTACATGCGGTACAGCATGGAAGCCCAGTCGCAGGATTCGGTACCGCCCGCGCCCGCGTGGATCGAGAGGATGGCGTTCTCGTGATCATACTCACCGGTCAGAAGCGTCTCCAAACGCAGATCCTCGATCTCGGTCTTGAATTTCGCGAGCATCTCACCGACCATCTCCGCGGCATCCGCGTCATCCTCTTCCCGACCCAGTTCGATCAGGTCCAGCATCTCGTCATACTCGGATGCCAGGCGGTCATAACCGCCCACAACGGTCTGCAGATTCTTCAGTTCCTGAGAGAGCTTCGTGGCGCGGTCGGTGTCGTTCCAAAAATCAGGTTCCTCCTGATATCTGGCCAGTTCCTCGATGCGGCGGCGCTTCGCCTCCAGCCCCAGGGCCTGTCCGACCTCCTCAAGTGTCTCCTTATAAGGAGTCAGCTCGGATTTATACTGGTCAAATTCGATCAATGCCATAGTTGTCTTTTCATTCCTTCCACGCCGTGTTACGCGCGTTTATTCATGCAGCACTGCTTATATTTCTTACCGGATCCGCAGGGGCAGGGATCGTTCGGATAGATCTTTTTATTCTCCCGCTTTTTCGGATCCTTCTTCGCGGTGTCATCTTTATTCGTGCCGGTGACTTTCGCGACTTCCTCGCGCTCAACCTTCTGCTCAATGCGGATGTGCGTGAGCAGACGCACGGTGTCGGTCTCGATGGATTCGTTCATCTCATCGAACATATCGAAACCGATGTTTTTATACTCGACCAGCGGATCCTTCTGGGCCATGGCCTGCAGGCCGATCCCCTGCCGAAGCTGATCCATATCGTCTATGTGGCTCATCCACTTGTTATCCACCACACGCAGCAGGATGACACGCTCGATCTCGCGCATCTTCTCCGGTTCGGGAAGCTCGGCTTCCTTCGCCTCATACAGATGGAACGCCTCCTGCTTCAGATCCTGCTTCAGCTGCGCCTTCGTCACCTCGGTCCCTTCGGGAACCTTGATGGGAGACAGCGGGATGATGGAACGCAGCTCTGCGTTCAGCTGCCCCAGATCCCACTCGGCCGCAGGCGTGCCCTCGGGGATCACGCGGTCCACGGTCTTCTCTACCGTATCGGTGATCATTCCCATGATCTGATCGCGCATATTCTCTCCGTCCAGCACGCGGCGGCGCTCGGCGTAGATGATCTCGCGCTGGTCATTCATGACCTGGTCGTAATCCAGCAGACGCTTACGGATGCTGAAGTTGTTGTTTTCCACGCGCTTCTGCGCCTTTTCGATGGCGTCCGAGAGCATCTTATGCTGGATCTGCTCGCCTTCCGGAACACCCAGCGCCTCGAAGATCCCCATCATTCGTTCGGAACCGAACAGCCGCATCAGGTCATCTTCCAGTGAGATATAGAACGTGGACTCACCCGGGTCACCCTGACGGCCGGAACGGCCGCGCAGCTGGTTGTCGATACGTCTGGATTCATGACGTTCCGTACCGATGATCTTCAGGCCGCCGGCTGCAACCGCTTCCGGATCAAGCTTGATATCCGTACCACGGCCGGCCATGTTCGTAGCGATCGTGACCGCTCCGTGCTGTCCGGCGTCCGCGACGATCTCCGCCTCCATTTCATGGAACTTGGCGTTCAGGACATTATGCTTAATGCCGCGGTTCTTCAGGATCCGGCTCATCTCCTCGGAGACATCGATCGTGATCGTGCCGACCAGGACCGGCTGACCCTTTGCATGCGCTTCCTCGACCGCGTCCGCGACCGCATTCAGTTTCTCCCGCTTCGTCTTATATACGACATCATTATGATCTATGCGGATCACCGGACGGTTCGTGGGAATCTGTACGACGTCCATGCCGTAGATATCGCGGAACTCCTGCTCCTCGGTCTGCGCGGTACCGGTCATGCCGGCTTTCTTATCAAACTTATTAAAGAAGTTCTGGAACGTGATGGTCGCGAGCGTCCGGCTCTCGCGCTTGATCTTCACCTTCTCTTTCGCCTCGATGGCCTGATGCAGACCGTCCGAGAAACGTCTGCCCGGCATGATACGGCCGGTGAACTGATCGACGATCAGGACCTGGTCATCCTGGACCACATAGTCCTGGTCGCGGAACATCAGATAATTCGCGCGCAGCGCCAGATTGATATTATGCTGGATCTCCAGGTTCTCGGGATCCGAGAAGTTCGGGATCTTGAAATACTCTTCGACTTTCTTTACGCCGTTCGCGGTAAGCAGGATCGCTTTATCCTTCTCATTTACCAGGAAGTCGCCGTCCTCCTCGAGCGGATCTTCCAGGAAGTCACCCATCAGGATGTCCATCTTCGAGATCTCGCCGTCGCCCTCGCCGCGTTTCATGCGCTTCGCCAGGAAGTCGCAGACCTCATAGAGCTTGGTGGACTTTCCGCTCTGACCGGAAATGATCAGCGGGGTACGCGCCTCATCGATCAGGATCGAGTCGACCTCATCGACGATCGCATAATGAAGGCCGCGCAGAACAAGCTGGTTTTTATAGACGACCATGTTATCCCGCAGGTAGTCGAAACCGAGCTCATTATTCGTGACATAAGTGATATCGCAGGCATAGGCCGCGCGGCGCTCGTCCTTATTCATGCCGTTTAAGATCACGCCGACCTTAAGGCCCAGGAACTCGTGGACCGCTCCCATCCACTCCGCGTCACGCTTGGCCAGGTAATCGTTGACGGTGACGACATGAACGCCTTTTCCTTCCAGCGCGTTCAGGTAGGAAGGCAATGTCGCGACCAGGGTCTTTCCTTCACCGGTCTTCATCTCGGCAATACGTCCCTGATGCAGGATGATGCCGCCGATCAGCTGTACCCGGTAATGCTCCATGCCGAGCACACGTCTGGCAGCCTCGCGTACCGTGGCAAATGCCTCGGGAAGAATGTCGTCCAGTGACTCTCCGCCGGCGACACGCTCCTTATACTGCGCGGTCAGGCCGCGAAGCTCATCATCGCTGAGCGCCTGCATCTGTGGACGAAGGCTCTCGATGCGCGAAGGCGCTCTCGTAAATCGGCGATCAACATGG
>CAYLPO010000264.1:0-3198 GCA_964385575.1 uncultured Lachnospiraceae bacterium
AACCAGCGGCCCGCCATACGTTCCTTGATGTTCAGGCCGATCATCCGCTTATTCGCCTTCTGATAGCGGCCGAACTCGTAATCTTCCTTCCCGAACAGCTTCACGAGCGTCTGTCCGCTGACGGACAATGTCTCGTTCAGAATGCCGTTGATCTCATCCTGACACTCCTGGGACTGTGCGGTCAGCTCCCAGCGCTGCTTTCCCGCGCGCCGGGTCGGCAGCGTGAACAGCGGCACGATGATGATGCCGATCGTCGCCAGGATCCAGTTTTTCCGGTACATCGCGATCAGAGCGACCACGAGTGTGATCACGTTCGAGATGATGCTCGTAAAGTTATTCGAGATCACGGACTCCACGCCCGAGATATCGCTGGTCATGCGCGTGATGATGTCGCCCTGGTTATTCGTCGTGAAGAACCGCTGCGACATCATCTGCAGGTGGCGGAACATCTGGTTCCGCATGTCGAACGTGATGTGCTGGCTGATCCACGCGCTCAGATAACTCTGTCCCACGCCGATCAGGTGCGAGACCAGCGTCACGAGCAGCGAGAGCACGATGAAGAAGATCAGCTTCCGCAGGTCGCGCCCGATCAGGCCGTCGTCAATGATCCGGCCCGTCAGGATCGACGGCAGCAGCGCGAACACCGACGAAAACGCGATACAGACGATGATCAGCGCCATCTGCGGCCAGTAGGGCTTCATGTACGACAGGATGCGCTTCAGGAGCGCGCCGGTGACTTTCGGCGCGTTCTTCTTCTCTTCTTCGGTGAGAAATCTTCCTCCGGGTCCGTGTCCTCCAGGGGGCGGCATATACTACATCCTTTCCTGACTGGGGCATATTGCCATAATCCGGGTTTCTTTTTTATAATGTAACACAGAAATAAGCCGGGTTCATATATTTTATCTCACTTCCGGCCGCGTTCGGAACAGACATGACCGTCTTCCGTCCGGCGGTTCCGCTGCCGGCTTATCCCGAGAGAAAGGAGCATTGCCATGACATTGATCAGACAGACCGCGCAGGGAGCCGCGGAAGGCTTTTCGACCGGGCGGGCCGACTGCTGGTTCGGCATTCCGTTCGCGATGCCGCCCGTTGGCGAGCTGCGTTTTAAGCGCGCCCGTAAGCCGCAAAGCTGGGAGGGCGTGCGCGCCTGCACGGAGATGGGGCCCCGGCCGCATGATTTCCTCGCGGGTCCGATGCTCGAGACCGAGATCTTTACGCAGGCGCCTTCCGAGGACTGCCTGTACCTGAACGTCTGGGCGCCGAAGGGCACGGAGCCCGGCGCGAAAAAGCCGGTCTTCGTCTGGATCTACGGAGGCGCGAACCACACCGGTGAAGCGAGCAACCCGCTCTACGACCTTTCCGCGTTCGCCGAGGACGACATCGTCGCGGTGAACTTCAATTACCGCCTGGGCCCGCTGGGCTTCTACGACTTCACGAAGTACGGAGCGGAGGGATTTGAGTCGAACTGCGCGCTCTCCGACCAGATCGCGGCGCTGAAGTGGGTGCGGAAAAACATCGAAGCATTCGGGGGAGACCCGGGCAATGTCACGATCTGCGGCGAGTCCGCGGGCGGCATGTCCTGCTACGCGCTGCTGGCGAGCCCGGCCGCGCGGGGTCTGTTCCGAAAGGCCATTCCTATGAGCGGCATCGCGTACAATATCGACTATCCGAAGGTCCACGAACTGAACAACGGCCTGTATCTGAAAGCGCTGGGACTGGATCCGGAGAAGCCCGAAGATGTCGCAAAGCTGAAGACCATGACCGTGGAGGAGCTGCGCGGCGGGGCGGACCGTTCGGCCTGCATGGCGGTGTTGGACAACACGCCTGTGTACCCCGGCATTGAGCTGACAGGCATGGTGCAGGGCGACGACCTGCTCCCGGATAAGGTCTGGGACGCGCTGGAGAAAGGAAATGCCGCGGATGTGAAAGTTCTCATCGGCACCTGCCGCGACGAGGGAACGCTCTTCTATCCCATGAAGATGGTCCCGTACACCTGGGACATGGTCCGGCAGATGTTGGCGTATTCGAACCATCCGGAGAAGTACGAGGAGTTCGTGAAAGTTTACGGCGGCGGGGACGATGCACCGCAGGATGCGGTCAGTGCTGTCGAGGCAGGCGGCCCCATGACGGATGATGCCGCGCTCACGCAGATCGGCACCGACCGCCTGTTCTGGGCGGACAGCATCCGCTGCAGCGATGTGCAGGCGAAGCATAACACCGTGTGGCGCTACCGCTTCGATTACGTGACTCCGCAGTCGGTAAAGTTCGGGCTGTTCGCCACGCACTCGTCCGACATCGGCCCGGCGCTGGTGAATTCATGCGGGGCACAGCTCATGATGTTCGACCTGGACGAGAACCCTGCGCGTCTGGCAAAGGTCCGGGAGATCCTGCACGGGGCGTTCGTGAACTTCGTGAAGTATGATGACCCGAACGGGGCGGATGCGGAGGCTGCGGCTACCGGGAAGGCCGGCGGTCCGGAAGTGTATTGGAAGCCCTATACCGCGGAGCATCGCGAGACCATGCTGATCGACATCACAGCGGATGGTGAAGACGCCTGTACGCTGGCAGAGAACCCGCGCGGCGAGGTGTATGACCGGTTGTGGGCGGATCTGAGGTTCTTCCAGGGCTGAGGGTCCGAGCTGAAGGTTACGTCGGCAGTATGACAAAACTTGTTTCGACGTTTTGAAAAAGGAGGAGTTATCTATGTATCCTGTTACACCCCCCTATCGAAACCATGCAGGACGCGTTCAGCGTCAAGGGCCTGAACGTGGCCGTGACCGGCGGAAACCGGGGCATCGGCAAGGGCATTGCCCTGGCATTCGCGCAAAGCGGCGCGAATGTCGCGGTCATGTGCCGGAATAAAGCCTCCGGCGAAGAGGTCGTCGCGGAGCTTCAGCAGTACGGCGGCCGCTACACCTGCATTCCCGTGGATATCGCTGACATTGACAGCGTGCGCGCCGCGGAGAAGGAGCTCTTCGCGTTCTATGATCACCTGGATGTCCTGGTGAATAACGCCGGCGTGGCCACCACCACGCGTTTCCTCGACGACGAGGACATGAAAGAGTGGCGCCGCGTGATCAGCACGAACCTGATGGGCACCGCGAACATGATTCACACCGTGGCACCGCACATGCGCGACCACGGCACCGGCGGCAGCATTATCAACATCTCTTCCATCGGCGGCCAGAACGTCAGCGA
>CAYLPO010000265.1:0-602 GCA_964385575.1 uncultured Lachnospiraceae bacterium
TGCTGGCCACCTGGACCACAAACGTGACGAACGCCTATTCGGGCGGCCTGGCGCTCAGCAACCTCCTGGGTTTCGACGAGAGCAAGTTTAAGATCACGACCGGTATTGCCGGCGCGGTGGGAACGCTTCTGGCGGCCTTTGGCCTTCTGAATGCGTTTCAGGGTTTCCTGTCTCTGATGTCGGGACTGATTCCTCCTTTGGCGGGCGTCATCATTGCCCATTACTGGATCGTCTGCAAAGGAAAAAGAGAGAACTTTAAGACCGGGGGAAATGCCTCCGCGGTCGGCCTGATTTCTTACGCGGTCGGCGCCATGGTGGCGTGCATTACCGGTGGGACGTTCGCGAATTTCCCGGGTCTGGTCGAAGCCGTACCGTTCCTGCATGTTCCGTTCTTCGTGGGTCCGGTCAACGGCATTATCGTATCCCTGGTACTCTATGTGATTTTGGCAAAACTTTTCGGAAAGGGGCAGAAGTAATACTTATGCGAAAGATCGGTATACCTGAGATCGAAGATATCGCTCTGGGCGCTGCACTGCTCGGCGCCGGCGGCGGCGGGGATCCCTATGTGGGAAAGCTGGTGGCGATCGGCGCGGTGAAAGAGT
>CAYLPO010000265.1:612-3191 GCA_964385575.1 uncultured Lachnospiraceae bacterium
GCTGCTGGATCCGGAAGAGGTCCCGGATGACGCGCTGGTCGTTCCGATCGCCATGATGGGCGCGCCCACGGTACTTGCGGAAAAAGCCATCGGCGGAAATGAGTATCAGACGCTTTATGATGTGGTCTCCACATTTTACGGAAAACCGGTGTATGCGTTTATGCCGATCGAGGCGGGAGGCGTGAATTCCATGCTTCCGATCGCCGCGGCGTCTCGGCTGGGACTTCCGCTGGTGGACTGCGACGGCATGGGGCGCGCGTTCCCCGAACTGCAGATGGTCACCTTTACGATCGGCGGCGCCTCAGCGACACCGATGGCGCTGGTGGATGAAAAGGGGAACTCCTGCATTTTCCGGACGATCACGAACAAATGGACGGAAGAGATGGCCCGCGCGGTCACCATGGCCTGCGGAGGCTCCGTATCCGTGAGCCTTTTCGCCTGCGAAGGAAAGTTTATGAAGGAGTACGGAGTCCGCGGCATCGTTACGCGGAGTGAGATGCTGGGCTCCGCGATCCGAAAGGTGAAGGATGCGGCAGACCGCACTCCGGAGGAAGCGTTTCTGGAGATCACGGAGGGGTTCAAGCTGTTTAAGGGGAAGATCTCGGATGTTCTCCGCGAAGTGCGCGCCGGCTTTAATTTCGGGAAGGTGATGCTGGAGGGGATCGGCGATCACAAAGGACAGACCGCTTTTGTGGAATTCCAGAACGAAAACCTGACCGCGGTGGTAGAGGGAGAGATCCTGGCCACGACACCGGATCTGATCTGTCTGGTCGATACCGAGACGTTTACGCCGGTTCCCACGGATGCCTTAAAATACGGAAAACGCGTGCTGGTCGTGGGATTGAAATGCTTCCCGCTTTGGAGGACGCCGGAAGGACTGGAGCTGGTCGGCCCCCGGTACTTCGGGGTCGATACGGACTACATTCCGTTGGAGGAACGCTGCAGAGGAGGACATGCGCATGTATAAGCTGGGGATCGATGTCGGAGGAACGAACACGGATGCGGTCCTGATCGATGACGAACTCCGTGTCGTGGCCTCCGTCAAGACGCACACGACTGAAAACATCTATGACGGCATTGAAAAGGCGATCCGTGATGTGCTGGCGCAGACCGACATTGACCGCTCGGAGATCCGTCAGGCCATGCTCGGAACGACGCAGTGCACGAATGCGATCGTGGAGCGAAAGAACCTGGCGCCGATCGGGATCATGCGGATCGGGGCGCCGGCCTCACTGGGCATTCCGCCCATGGTGGACTGGGAGGAGGACCTTCGCCGCATTGCCCGGAAGACGGTGACGATCCGGGGCGGATTCGAGTATGACGGGAAAGTGCTGGCAGAATTCGACCGTGAGGCAGCGGCTGCGTTTTTCGAAGAATTGAAACAGGACGGCATTCGCTCTGTGGCGATCTCCTGTGTGTTTTCGACCGTGAGAAATGACCATGAGCTGGAAGCGGCGAAGCTGTGCCGCGAGATCATGGGCGATGAGGTACATGTCTCGATCTCGAGCGAGATCGGGTCCATGGGGCTGATCGAGCGGGAAAATGCCACGATCCTGAACGCCGCGCTGTATCAGGTGGCGCACTCCTTTACCGAGGGATTTGTGAAGTCGCTGGCGGAAGAGGGCATCACGAACGCAGAGATTTATCTGTCTCAGAATGACGGGACGCTCATGACCATGGAGTATGCCAGACGGTATCCGATCCTGACGATCGCGAGCGGTCCGACAAATTCGATCCGCGGCGCCGGCTATCTGAGCAGACAGAAGAATGCCGTCGTGGTGGACGTCGGCGGAACGACCACCGATCTGGGTGTGATCCAGAACGGCTTCCCTCGCGAGTCCGGCGTTGCGGTCACGATCGGCGGAGTGCGGACGAATTTCCGCATGCCGGATGTGGTCTCTATCGGTCTCGGAGGCGGGTCCATCGTGCGGGAGCGCGAAGACGGCTCGGTGACCGTGGGCCCGGATTCGGTCGGATACCGCATCACCGAGAAGGCATTGTGCTTCGGCGGAGACGTCTGCACCTCAACGGACATTGCCGTGCGGCTGGGAATGACGGATCTCGGGGACCAGAAAAAGGTCATGGGGATCAGCGAAGAATTCGCGAAGAAAGCGCTCGATGTGATACGGGCTCTGTGCGAAGATGCGCTGGATGCCATGAAAGTCTCTTCAGAAGATGTCGACGTCATTCTGGTCGGCGGCGGGGCGATCGTTCTGCCGGAGGATCTGGCCGGGGCGAAGACCGTGACGAAGCATGAGTACGGCGGCGTGGCCAATGCGATCGGTTCGGCCATCTCGAAGGTCAGCGGAACCTACGAGCAGCTGATCGATTATAATGAGGTTCCCCGTGAGGAGGCACTGGAAGCGGCGAAAGCGGAGGCTGCAGAGCTTGCGGTGCAGGCCGGCGCCGTCCGCGATACCGTCGAGATCATCGATGTCGAGGATGTGCCGCTGCAGTATTATCCCGGGAATACGTGCCGGGTGAAGGTGAAGGCGGCGGGGGATCTGGCGTGATGGTTCGCTTCTTGCAGCACTTCCTGCGGAGCGCACGGCGGAAGCTGTTCACCGCTCCCTGAAGGA
>CAYLPO010000266.1:0-3163 GCA_964385575.1 uncultured Lachnospiraceae bacterium
GACTCCGGACAGCATCACCGGCATGATCTTCGCGGCCGAAGGGCTGGCGAACACGGTGACGCTGCTGAACGGCCCCATGGGCTGCAAATTCTACCACAGCACGACCTCCGGACATCTGGTGGTGCGGCCGCCGCTGTATCTGCCCGCGGGGGATGCGGGGCAGGCGGAAAACGCGGACGCGGGCAATGCCGGGGACGGGAAAGCCGTCCGCCTCATTCCGGTCAGCTACCAGTTTCTGGACAGCTTTTTCTTCCGGCAGTCGCGGGTGCCCTGCACCTGGCTCGATGGAGATGATTACATCTACGGCACCTCGGAGCAGGTGCGCGCGGCGCTCGCCTATCTGCGGGAGCATGTCGCGTTCGATCTGCTGGTTATCGTGGATTCACCCGGGGCGTCGCTGATCGGGGATGACCTTGCGTCGATCTGTGCGGAGGAGCTGCCCGGGCGGCGCACCGTGATCCTGGAGTCGCCTGGCTATTCGCAGTCATTCGACGAGGGCTATGCCAGGACCGGCCTCGAGATCCTGAGGCAGGGGTTTGCGGAGGAGATTCGCAGGACGGGCAATGCTGTGACCGCAGGCCGCCGCCCCCGCGTCAATCTGCTCGGACTTTCCATCTGGCAGCGATACTTCGAGGGTGACCTGCAGGAACTGGAGCGGCTTTTCAAGCTGATCGGTGTCGATGTTCATACGGCTTTTCTGGGCGGCTCTACGGCAGACGAGATCCGGGCGCTGGGAGAGGCGAATCTGAACGTCGCGGTATTCCCCGAGCGCGGGCTGGAGCAGGCGCGGTGGCTGGAGGAGACCGTAGGGACGCCGTATTATGTGTTCGAGGATCTGCCGCTGGGGTTCCGTGCGGTCGAGAATGGTTTCCGGGAGATCGCGGAGCTGCTCGGTGCGGATGCGGCCCCGCTTCTGGAGGAGAGTGAGCGGGCGCGGGCATTGGCCTATGCGAAGATCCGCGCACTCCATGAGATGAGCGGCATGCCGGAAGGCGCGACGTTCCATGTGGCGGGGGACCCGGCGCAGGTGCGGGCTTATTCCGCGTTCCTGACCGGATATCTGGGCATGGTCCCGTCCTCGGAAGAAGAGGCCGAGCTGGTCTTCGGCGATGCGAATACGATCGCGGCGCTGATGACCCGGAGAAGCGGCGGACGCGACGCGTTCTGCGGCATCGAGATCAGTTTTCCGGGGATGGGTTATACGGATCTGATTCCGAAGACGCATCTGGGAATCCAAGGAGCGCTGTTTTTGACGGAGCAGGTATTGAACGGGCTGTAAACCGACTGTTCCTTGTTGCGTAAACTGCACCCGGAGAGACATCAGAGCGCGACCATGAAAACAGACTGAGCGCGCAGAAATGCAGCGGGAGAAATTGCGGTCTCCCAACCGCGATTTCAGCTCATCGGAGGCGCGAACTCCATCGGAGAGTTCGCACCGACTATGAGCGGTGCCCGCTGCATTTTTAATGCGCGAAGTCCTTGGTTTTCAGGGAGCGCTCTGCCGGTCTTTTCGGTGCAGTTTATGCACAATTGGCCGCTGGGGTTAGCCGTTTTTAACGTTTATTAGAAGTGCGTAACACTAGTTAGCGGTAAACAACAGAAGTTAGCCATTGACAACCATTGTTAGAGGAAGTAAACTCAGATAGTCAAAACTAACACAAGGTATTTCTGGAACTTTGCCCGAAACACCGAGAGATTATGCATCAGAGAGGAGCAGGCATGCTGCCATTGACACTGGTATCACCCGGAACGAACTGCACGATCCTGAAGGTCGGCGGAAGTCCGGATATGAAAAAACACCTCGAAGACATGGGATTTGTCGGAGGCGGAGCGGTTGAAGTGGTCTCGGAGACCGGCGGAAACCTGATCGTGGTCGTGAAGAACACACGGATCGCGCTCAGCAAGGAGCTGGCATCCAAGATCATGACAGCCTGAGATACGACGGCTTAGAAAAGGAGAGAAGACATGATGACATTGCGGGATGCAGCGATCGGAGAGACAGTCAAAGTCGTCAAGCTGCACGGCGAAGGCGGCGTAAAGCGCCGCATCATGGACATGGGCATCACGAAGAACGTGGAAATCTATGTCCGGAAAGTGGCGCCGCTGGGTGATCCCATCGAGGTGACCCTGCGCGGGTATGAATTGTCCATCCGTAAGGTGGAAGCAGAAATGATCGAGGTGACCAAAGCATGAGCATTACAATCGCACTGGCAGGAAACCCGAACAGCGGTAAGACCACCCTGTTCAACGGCCTGACGGGCGCCAACCAGTTCGTGGGAAACTGGCCCGGCGTCACGGTCGAGAAGAAGGAAGGTAAGCTGAAGAAGCACGACGACGTGACCATCGCCGACCTTCCCGGCATTTATTCGCTGTCCCCGTACACGCTGGAAGAGGTCGTGGCGCGCAATTACCTGATCGAGGAGCGCCCGGACGCCATCCTGAACATCGTGGACGGCACGAACCTGGAGCGGAACCTGTATCTGACCACGCAGCTGGCGGAGCTGGGCATCCCGATGATCGTCGCCGTGAACATGATGGACATCGTGGATAAGAAGGGCGACGTGATCGATCTCAAGGCCCTCTCGAAGGAGCTGGGCTGCCCGGCATACCGGATCTCCGCGCTGAAGGGCGAGGGCATCCTGGAGGCGGCCGAGGCTGCGATCCGTGCGGCCGGCGGCGAGCACATGATCCCGAGACATAAGTTTTCGGGCCCGGTCGAGCACGCGATCGCGCACATCGAGGAAGCGGTCGTGCACGACATGCCGGCCGAGCAGCAGCGCTGGTACGCGGTGAAGCTGTTCGAGCGCGATGAGAAGGTCATCGAGAAGATGCAGCTGAGCGCGGACACGCTCGCGCATATCGAGCAGGATATCACGGCGGCGGAGGCCGAGCTGGACGACGACGCCGAGAGCATCATCACGAACGAGCGCTACGTCTGGATCGGAAACATCATCCATAAGATCCACACGAAGAAGTCGAAAGAGAAGATGACCACGTCGGACAAGATCGACCGGATCGTGACGAACCGCATCCTGGCCCTGCCGATCTTCGCCGTGATCATGTTCCTGGTCTACTTCGTCGCGGTTACGACCGTGGGCACCTTCGTGACCGACTGGGCGAACGACGGCCTGTTCGGCGACGGCTTCCACCTGTTCAGCATCGG
>CAYLPO010000267.1:0-3162 GCA_964385575.1 uncultured Lachnospiraceae bacterium
CATGGAGGGATGGGTCAGCACGAAGCTGTCCCGGTTCTCGTGTACGCCGGCGGAGATATAGAGGATGTCCACCTTTCCGTCGAGCATCTTGCACATCTCGACGCACTCATTAATATCATAGCCGCCTTCCACATACTCCGAACCGCTGAGACGGTACTCGATGGGGAAGTTCGGACCCACGGCCTCGCGGATCTTCTGCACGACCAGGAGCGGGAAACGCATCCGGTTCTCACGGCTGCCGCCCCACTTGTCCGTGCGCTTGTTCGTGCCGGGTGACATGAACTGGCTGAGGAGCCAGCCGTGCGCGGCGTGGACGAGCACCATGTCAAAGCCTGCCTGCTTGCACAGTGCGGCGGCCTTTCCGAAGCAGTCCGCGATCTCCAGGATCAGCTCCTCGGGCATGGCGTGGACCTCTCGTCCGTCGGAGAGGACCTCGTCGATCGGGCCGTAGCGGGTGACCGTGTTCGGATCCTGTCCCTGGACACGGTTTCCGGCGTACTTTCCGCCGTGGGAGAGCTCAATGCTGGCCAGCGCATTGTGATAATGGATCTCCCTTGCGACCTCGGCCAGCGACGGGAGCATCATGGGATTGTCCAGCGACAGATGTTTCGTGTGGCTCCGGCCGGTGGCTGTGTGCACGATGCCCTCACTGACCGTGACGACGGCAGCGCCGCCTTTGGCGCGAAGTCCATAAAAGCCGATATTTTCCGGCGTCATATCACCGATGGGACCCATCTCGGGCGGCGCCATCGGGGCATTCACGATACGGTTCTTCAGCATGACGCCTCCTACTTTCAGGCTGCTTCCCAGATGCGGATAATAACGGTTCATAGAAATCCTCCGTAATTGAAATTCATTTTGCGCTCAATATGGCTCATTTTACCATAAAAGGGATGAAAAGAAAGCGCGGGGATGAAGCGGATCGGCTTCGGCGTTCGGTCCGCGTTCGCCGCCTGGTTCTGTGATACAATAATAATGACATGCTGCGAAAATGTTTTCGCGCGGAAGGAAAAGTCATGATTACAAAAATGGTATTAACTTCAGCATCATATCCATTAGCCGCGGGGTATCGGATCACAAACACCGCGGGGGACTTCGTAGAGATCCTCGAATACGGCGCACGGGTCTCGCGCATCTGCGTGGGCGGCCGGGATCTGTGCCTGCGGTATGAGACGCCGGAAGAGTATGGGCGGGATCCGTTCTATCTGGGTGCGGCGGTCGGCCGTGTCGCAAACCGCATCCGCAGGGCTGCGTTTCCGCTGAACGGAGAGACGGTCCGCCTGCAGCCGAACAAGGGGCGGAACCTGCTTCACAGCGGTGCAGTGAACTTCAGTACGGCGCTCTGGACGGGTGAGCCGGCCGATGCGGCCGGGGACGCGGTCCGATTTCGGCTGACGATGGAAGACGACGACTTCCCGGGGCAGCTGGATGCGGCCGCCACATACCGCTGGACTGAGGACAAGGTCCTTCAGATCCTCTTCGAAGGAAGCAGTGACGCGGATACCGTTTTCAGCCCGACGAACCACACGTATTTTAACCTGTCGGGGGACCCTGCGAGGCCGGTCGATGATCATATCGTGGAGATCCGATCCGAAACGTATCTGCCGGTAGACGAAGAGAACCTGCCGCTCGGATCTGCCCGGAATGCAGTTTTATACCGGGGATTATCTGGCGGGCTTTGTGCCGCGGGCGGGATTCTGCTTCGAGGGGCAGT
Organism: uncultured Lachnospiraceae bacterium; assembly: GCA_964385575.1. GTDB lineage: Bacteria > Bacillota > Clostridia > Lachnospirales > Lachnospiraceae > RGIG5636. The sequence continues at coordinate 1,715 of CAYLPO010000267.1, forward strand.
TCGCACCGGATGCCTTGAACCGGGAGGGTGAGGCACAGCCGCTTCTGAAAGCCGGCGAAACCGTATGTTACAAGACGGAGTATCGTTTCGGGACTGTTTGATATCACATGAGTGGTTATCGCATGAGGAGAATATATGAGAGAAGATACCATTGCCCGTATCCGCAGATTTACCGAGGACCGAGACTGGCAGCAGTTTCACACGCCCGCGAACCTGGCCAAATCCATTGCCATCGAGGCGGGCGAGCTGCTGGAGTGCTTCCAGTGGAGCGAGACGGAATATGACCCGGAGCATGTGAAGGAAGAGCTGGCCGACGTGATGGTCTACTGCCGGAACCTGCTGGACGAGCTCGGCCTGGACGAGGACGAGATCGTCAATGCCAAGATGGATAAGAACGAGGCGAAGTATCCCGTTGAAAAGGCGCGCGGCCGGAACACGAAATATGACCGTCTCTGACAGCCCCAGGCGGGATGTGCGCCCGTCAGAGGTATGTTATAATACGAAAACAAATCCGAAATGACCGGAAGGAGAGTAATAAAAATGCGTAGATATATCAAAGCACTGAGCCTCCTGCTCGCCGTGCTTCTGCTCGCCCTGGCGCTCGCCGGCTGCGGCAGAACGGACGAAACGTCGGTCAGGACGGGCATCATCGGCGCGATGGACGAGGAGGTCGCGGCCCTGCGTGAGGCCATCACGAACGGAAAGACCACCGTTGTCGCCGGCATGGAATTCTATGAAGGAACCCTGGACGGAGCGCAAGTGGTCGTGGTGAAGTGCGGCATGGGAAAGGTCAATGCCGGGACCTGCGCTCAGATCCTCATCAGCGTCTTCGGCGTCGACCGCGTCATCAACACCGGCGTGGCGGGATCTCTGGACGCCGGGATCGATATCGGGGATATCGTCGTTTCCACGGACGCCGTGCAGGATGATTATGACCTGACCCCGCTGGGATACGATCCGGGTGAGGTGGACAGGATCGGCTCGGTGTCGATCCCTGCGGATCCGGACATGCGCGCGAGCGCGGTGAACGCCGTCAGGGAGATCGCGCCGGAAGTACAGGTCTTCGAAGGGCGTGTCTGCACCGGAGACCAGTTTGTCGCATCCGCCGAGCAGAAAGATGCCAGTCTGGCGGAATTCGGCGGCCTCTGCTGCGAGATGGAGGGCGGAGCGATCGCGCAGGTCTGTTATTTGAATGAGATTCCTTTCGTGATCATACGCGCCATCTCCGATAAGGCGGACGGTTCCGCGGAGATGGCTTTCGACGAGTTTGAAACGGCCGCGGCGGCCAGGTGCGCCGCCATTACACGCTACATGGTCACGCACTGATACCAGGAAGAGAACGGGACCGGGACTCACTCCACGATGGCCCGGTCTACCAATGCCTGCGCCCAGACCTCGGTCCACTCTATGTCGAGGTGCTCGCCGTCATTGCTTAAGACCTCGCGCAT
>CAYLPO010000268.1:0-3159 GCA_964385575.1 uncultured Lachnospiraceae bacterium
GGATCCCGAACTCCTTCACGCCTTTATCGCGAAGAATGCGGTATCCTTCTTTCAGCTGCTCCGGCGTGAAACCGTACTTCGAATCACCCGGGTTATCCATGATGTCATTCCCAAGGATAAAATATCCGCCCGGATTATAACGGCAGCAGATCAGCTCAGGGATCGGTCCGATCTCCTTCTCGTAATAATCGATCATCGTAAAGTCATCGAAGTTGATCCGGGCACCGATCTTCTGCGCAAACGCATATTCTTCCGCAGTCGTGTCATTCGACGAGAACATGATATGCTCGCCGTCAAAACCGAGCGCGTCCGCCAGCATCAGTTCGGTCAATGACGAGCAGTCGCAGCCGCAGTCATATTCCTGAAAAATCTTCAGAATGAAGGGATTAGGCTCCGCCTTCACCGCAAAGTACTCGCGGAAACCGGGATTCCAGGCGAAAGCATCTTTCAGCGCACGAATATTCGCGCGGATGCCGGCCTCATCATACAGATGATAAGGGGTGGGCCAGGTCTGATCGATCTCCTGCAGTTTTTCAAGCGTTACAAAGGGTCTTTTTCCCATAAAACAAATTCCTTACTAAAAAAACAAGATCCTTATGATACCGGTGTATGTTTACGGCTGTCTCTGCCCTGATGTGACATGAATATGCGAATACAGATGATCCATGCAGTATTCATACTGCCCTTCGCAATGCGAGCAATACCGAAACTCCATATTCGGATCATCCAGCTCGGTCAAGCCGCAGATGCTGCAGCGGTGCATGGCGGTTCCTCCGGGTCCGTACCCGACACGTTTTCCGGGCATGACCCGCGAATGACCGCCGGTGTAAGTCGTCTGCCCGGCAGATCCGTATCCCCTGCTGCCGGCATTGGCGCTGCCGCCGCCCGCCATGCGGCCCGTGGCATTTTGCCATTCCCCCTTTTTCGGGCCTCCCGCCGGTCCGGGACCGGTCTTTTTGCCGTTTACGGATTTCTGCCATTCGTTCTTACGCGTCTTGGCCTTCAGATCCTTTCCGTGCATGCTCAGGAAGAACAGCAGGAAGTTCAGCATGGCCATCACGATCTGAATACGGGAAGTTGTCGTGCCCATAATAAACAGGAACACGAAATACACGATGTCAATGACCGCGAACCACTTCGCCTTGATCGGCAGAAAGAAAAACAGCAAAAACGTCGCGTCCGGGAACGTCAGCGCAAACGTCAGGAACATGGACATATACAGATACTGCAGGCTGTAGGTCCAGTCGACATTGAAGCCGGTGATCCAGTAAATGATCATGGCTCCAAGGATATGAATGATGATGCCGGTCACGATATACAGACCGAATTTGAAACTGCCCCAGATGCGCTCTAAGGTCGAGCCCAGCATATAATACACATAGACGTAAATGATAAGACCGAAAAGCTGTGTGCTGGACGGAAACAGGATAAAACTGACGATACGCCAGACCTGTCCCTGCATGACCGCCGCAGGGTTCATGGACAGATAGTACGGAAATACACCGGGATTGACGCGCAGCATGATAAACCCGACCACATTGATCACGATCAGGTAGATCATCAGATTTCTGATGCTGTACTTTCCGAAACGTTTTTCAAGTTTATCGATCCAGCTCATGCAGCGGGACCTCCCGGTTTTTGAAAGAATTGCATCATATTATATGATTTTGAATATGTTTTTGTCAATGTAAAGGGCTCAGACCTTGAATTTTGCAACAAATGTTACTAAAATAGTAGGGATTCTAAATTGGCTTAATTTGGGCATTTTTTCATAACCCGGCCGAACACATGGATTTTACCATTTCCGCGCCCGCGAAATAGGCGGACGCAAAACATAAGGAGAACTTCGATCTATGACTGAAAACATCTACGCTCTGGGTATCGATATCGGTTCGACTACCGTTAAGATCGTGATCTTAGACACTGCCGGAAAGGTCGTCTTTTCCGATTACCGCAGACATTTTGCACACATTCAGGAAACGCTTGCTGAGCTGATCCATGACGCGGAAGGCCTGATCGGCGACGACGTCATCCTCTCCCCCGTGATCACGGGTTCTGGCGGACTGACTATTTCCACGCATCTGGATGTTCCGTTCTTCCAGGAGGTCGTAGCGGTCTCTGCCGCACTGAAAGATTATGCGCCGCAGACCGACGTTGCCATCGAGCTGGGCGGCGAAGACGCGAAGATCATCTACTTTACCGGCGGTATCGATCAGCGCATGAACGGAATCTGTGCCGGCGGCACCGGTTCCTTCATTGACCAGATGGCCGCGCTGCTGCAGACAGACGCATCCGGCCTGAATGAGTATGCAAAGAATTATCAGGCCATCTACCCCATCGCCGCGCGCTGCGGCGTGTTCGCGAAGACCGATATCCAGCCGCTGATCAATGAAGGCGCCACGAAGGAAGACCTCTCCGCCTCCATCTTTCAGGCGGTCGTAAACCAGACCATTTCCGGCTTGGCGTGCGGCAAGCCCATCCGTGGCAATGTCGCGTTCCTGGGCGGTCCGCTGCATTTCCTGACCGAACTGAAGGCCGCGTTCATCCGCACACTGAATCTCGGACCTGATGCCGTGATCTCCCCGGACGACGGACATCTGTTCGCCGCGAAGGGTTCCGCCATGAACGCGGATAAGGAACATTATCAGGTTCCGATCCATGAGCTGTATGAAACGCTCGACCACGGCATCCAGATGAAATTCGAGATCAAACGCCTCGACCCGCTGTTCCGCAGCGAAGAGGAATATGCGGCGTTTCTGGATTCCCACTCTAAGGCACACGTGAAGCGCGCTGACATCCGGGAATGCCACGGCGACTGTTTCTTGGGGATCGACGCTGGTTCCACGACCACAAAGGTCGCCCTGATCGACGCAGAAGGCTCGCTCCTCTACTCATTCTATGCGAATAACAGCGGCAGTCCGCTTTACACCGCGATCCGCGCCATCAAAGAGATCCGTGAACAGCTTCCTGAGGACGCGCATATCCGTTATTCGTGTTCCACCGGTTACGGTGAAGCGCTGATGAAGGCCGCGCTGAACCTGGACATGGGAGAAGTTGAGACCATCGCGCACTACAGCGCCGCTTCGTTCTTTGACCCTGAGGTCGACTGCATTCTCGACATCGGCGGCCAGGACATGAAATGCATTAAGATCAAGAACG
>CAYLPO010000269.1:0-3158 GCA_964385575.1 uncultured Lachnospiraceae bacterium
AGCCCTGGGACTGGGCATAATCGATGAAGTCGCCCAGGATCGCCGTATTGGTGGCGGAGACGGCATGAAGCAGATAGACCGCGCCGGGATGGAGGCGTTCCTTCAGCTTCTGAAGAGACGAGGCTCTGGCCGGCTGGGATGCCGGATCCCAGTCCGCGTGGGCAAAGCTCCAGAAGACGCTGCGCAGTCCCATGCTCTTGCAAAGCGCCAGCATCTGTTCCGAGTAGATCCCCGCGGGGAACCGGAAGAGGGTCATCTCATAGCCGAAGCGGTTCCGCACTTCGTTCTGCACCTGTTCCAGATCCGATCTGGCACCGTTCAGTCCCAGAGACTGCATGCCGTCGGACGGGTGAGCCGAGGAATGGCTTCCCACCACATGTCCTTCCCGGATCATCCGCTGCACCAGCTGCGGATTTTCCTTCACATAGGGCAGAGTGACGAAGAACACCGCCCGGACGTTCTTCTTTTTCAGCGTGTCCAGAATGGCAGAGGTATAACCGTTTTCATAGCCCTCGTCAAAGGTCAGATAGATGGTTTTGTAGTCGGCGGATCCCACAGCGAGAGTATTGAACTTGTCTCCGTACACCGACTGGAAACGGACGGATTCCGACGGACGGTTCTTTCCGTCGTAGCTGGTGCCGAACCAGTAGTCGTTGCGGGCGGTGGAATAGCCCTGAAGGACACTGTCGGTGTAGAAATAGGGATTGTAGTCGTTCACTTTGCCGTTCTGATACCGGACCCGGTACGCCATCAGCATGGTGGCCATCTCGGCGCGGGTGGAGGTATCCGCGGGTTTCAGAAGGTCCTTGCCCTTGCCGGCCATGATCTTGTTCTTCACCGCCCAGCGCAGGGCTTCTTCCGCCCAGGCGGAGACGTCTCCGGCATCCTCGAATTCCTTGAGATCCTCCTGGTAGGTGAGGGAGACCCCGGTGGAGGCGGCGTACTTTTCCAGGATCAGAGCCGTCTGTTCCCGGGAGATGTTCATATCCGGTGCGAACGCAGTCTCAGACATGCCCTGGACGATACCCTTTTCATAGGCCCATGCAACGGGTCCGGCGTAATACCGGGAGGGCTCCACGTCCGTAAAGGGCACGGAAGTTTTCGTGCTCGGTTTTCCCGCCATGCCGTAGAGAACGGTGACCATCATGCCCCGGGTCATGGACGTTTGAGTGCCGAAGGTGTGATTGTCCAGACCGGCAAACACGCCCTGATCGTAGGCGGAATAAACGTAATTGTAATACCAGCTGGTCCGCACCACGTCGTTGAAGGGACGGGAACCGGTCTGAAGGACCGATGCGGAAGCCGGCAGAGCCAGGCTGCACAGCATCTCCGCAGCCAGCAGGGTAAGTAGGAAGGGGCGGAAATATTTTCGTAAACGCATGGGACTTCCTCCTTAGATTTAGCGATGTGTTCAGTATACCACGGAATGGGTCCCGGGAATGGGAAAAAATCTCAAATAAAGTTGAAATACATCGGTATACAGATTACAATATGTGTATAAATGTCCGTTTTGAAGAAAACAGGAAGAAAACGGTAAAGAGGGCTTAAAAGATTTTTAGAAGGGAAGAAAGAAATGGTAACCAACAAGAAAAATCTCAAAAAACTCGTTGCAAAGATGACGGACGTCATGACCCGCCGGCTGCATATCCAGCCGGTAAAGGAGACCGATCCGGAGTTTTACGGACTGGTACGGGCACTGGATGACGACATGGTGGAACTGGCGCTAGCCATGAAACAGCGCAAACCCACGTTCCCGGAGGACCTGGTGAAGAAACTGGGCTGGTCCGAGAGCAAAGTGGTGGACACCATGGAAGAGATGAGCCGCATCGGCATCCTCGAGTATAACTGGGAGAACCCCAGCAAGAAGAAACAGTACATCCTGCCGCTGTTCGTTCCCGGCGCTGCCGAGCTTCTGAACATGCGCGGCTGGTTCGTCAAGGAGCATCCGGAAGTCTCCGACATGTTCCATGAGATGACTCACCAGCCTCTGGACGGCATCACCCAGATGATTCCTCCCGGAGGCGCCGGCATCGGCATGCACGTCATCCCCGTGGAGAAGGCCATCCCCGCCGAACAGAAGGGCGCCAGCATCGAGTATCTGTCCCACTGGCTGAAGAAATACGAAGGCCAGATCGGCGTGGGCATCTGCTCCTGCCGCCGTGCCCAGACCGTCCGCGGCGAGGGCTCCGGTGACGTGGAGGACTACTGGTGCATGGGCGTCGGCGAGTTTGCACAGTACTGTGCCGAGACCGGCAAGGACAACAAGAACATCACCTATGAAGAGGCCATTGAGATCCTGCAGAAGGCAGAGGACAACGGCTACGTCCATCAGATCACCAATATCGACGGCGAAAACAAGATCTTCGCCATCTGCAACTGCGCACCCGGCGTGGGGTACGCACTGGGGTCCACGCAGCTATAAAACACCCCCCACATGTCCCCCCGCAGCGACACCCCCCCCCTGGCCCAGGCGGGCAGCGTGGCCGGCGGCAAGTGCGTGGAAGTCTGCCCCGCCGGCGCTGCCAAGCTGGGCCAGAAACTGTGCACCAAGGACGGACCGGTCAAGTATCCGAAACAGGATCTGCCCGATGATCTCATCTGGACCAAGAAACGCTGGAATCAGGATTTCCGGAACACCTACCAGCTGAATACCTACGATTCCGGTACCGCTCCCTGTAAGGCCGCCTGCCCGGCACACATCGCCGTTCAGGGTTACATCAAGATGGCTGCCGAGGGACGTTATCAGGAAGCACTGAAGCTCATCAAGCAGGACAACCCGTTCCCGGCTGGCTCCCTCTGCAACCGCCACTGCGAAGACGTCTGCACCCGCGGAGATGTGGACCGCGCCGTGGCCATCGACGAGATCAAGAAGTTCATCGCCGAGCAGGAGCTGAAGGAAGAGAACCGGTACATCCCGGCTCCGAAACCCAGAAGAAGCACCTACGAGAAATACGAGCAGAAGATCGCCGTCATCGGTGCCGGCCCCGCCGGCCTGAGCTGTGCCTACTATCTGGCCAATATGCTCTATGACGTCACCGTCTTCGACCGCAACCCGGCTCCCGGCGGCATGCTCGTCATGGGCATCCCGTCCTTCCGTCTGGACCGCGACGTCATCAACGCCGAGATCGATGTTCTCCGTGAGATGGGCGTCGAGTTCA
>CAYLPO010000270.1:0-3152 GCA_964385575.1 uncultured Lachnospiraceae bacterium
GATCTTAAATCCCATCTTCACGGTGTAGTGCATACCGGGGTTCTTCTCCATACCGCCCGGATTGATCGAGATGACCGGGATCTGAGGATAACCCATATCCTTCAGCGCCTTCCGGATAAAGCCGACATAGTTCGACGCGCGGCAGCCGCCGCCGGTCTGGACCATGAAGACCGCGAGCTTATCGACATTGTACTTGCCCGAGGCCACCTCATCCAGAATCTGACCGGTGACGATCATGGTCGGGTAGCAGGCGTCGTTATTCACGTACTTGACGCCCATATCCAGGATGTTCTGGCTTTCCGAGCGCATCAGCACCATGTTATAGCCGCAGGTGCGCATGGCCGCCTCAAAGAAGTCAAAGTGCGGCTGCACCATGCCGTTGCAGAGAATAGTGTACTTCTCTTCCTGCATCTCCTCGGTGTAAAGCTGGCGCTCATAGTCCGGAACTTTCCGCTGGCGCACAGCCGCGATCCGGTTCGAGATCTTCTCACGCAGCGCGTGAAGTCTGGCTCCCGGCGCTGCGTCTTCGGTCTCAGCTTCCGCCGCCTCGTTCATCTCACGCATGCGGATGGCAGCGATCATGGAACGGATACGGATACGCGCCGCACCGAGGTTATTCACCTCATCGATTTTCAGCAGCGTGTACAGCTTCCCGACACTCTCCAAAATCTCTTTCACCTGGTCGATCGTGACCGCATCCAGGCCGCAGCCGAACGAGTTCAGCTGGATCAGCTCCAGATCGTCGCGCTCGGCAATGACCTGCGCCGCGTTATACAGGCGCGCGTGGTAAGTCCACTGGTTGGTGGCGCGGATCTTCACGAGGTCATCCCCGTTCAGGGGAGCAATGCTGTCCTCGGTCAGCACCGGGAACCCGAGGCTCCCGATGGTCTCCGGGATACCGTGATTGATCTCCGGATCCATGTGATACGGTCTTCCGGCCAGCACGATGCCGTGCGTACCGTGTTCGGCGATCCAGTCCAGCGCTCTCTGTCCTTCTTTCAGGACGTCATCTTTCGCGGCCGCCAGCTCATCCCAGCCTGCAGCGACCGCCTCTTCCAGCTCTTTCTTACCGACACCGAACGTGTCCTTCATGAACTTCGAAAGCGACTCCGTGAGGATCTCACGGTTCGTGAAGGCGATGAAGGGGTCATAAAACTCGATATTCTTCTCCCGCAGGCTCTCCATGTTATTCCGGATGCTCTCCGGATAGGAAATGACCATGGGGCAGTTAAACGTATTCTGCTGCGTCGCAGTCTCCCGGCGCTCATAATAGACGCACGGATAAAAGATCCGCTGCGCGCCGTGCGCGATCAGCCACTCGACATGGCCGTGCGAAAGCTTCGCCGGGTAGCACTCCGATTCACTGGGGATGCTGTCCATACCCAATGCATAGACCTTCGCGTCCGAGAACGGAGAAAGAAGCACCGAAAAGCCCAGCTTTTTGAAGAATGTCGCCCAGAACGGGAAATCCTCATACATATTCAGTACACGAGGGATACCGATCACACCGCGCGACGCCTCTTCCTCGGGCAGCGGCTCATAGCCAAACATGCGCTCCTGTTTATAAGCGACCAGGTTCGGGATATCCGCCGAGCGCTTCTGTCCCGTGATGGGTTTCTCGCAGCGGTTCCCGGAGATATAACGCTTTCCGTTTGAGAAACGGTTAATGGTCAGACGGCAGTGGTTCTGGCAGCCGTTGCAGTGCGTCATGGTCGTCTCGAACGTGAACGCGCGGATTTCCTCTTCGGAAAGCATGGCGCTCTCCGCCTCCGGCAGCAGCCCGTAGCGCTCCCTGGCGATCAGTGCCGCACCGAACGCGCCCATGAGGCCTGCGATATCCGGGCGGATGGCCTGAGCGCCGGAAACCAGCTCGAAGCAGCGAAGCACAGCATTGTTATAAAAGGTACCGCCCTGTACGACGACCTTCTGACCGAGGTCACTCACATCGCGCATCTTGATGACCTTAAACAGCGCATTTTTAATGACCGAATAGGCCAGGCCGCCGGCGATATCCTCGACGGACGCGCCTTCCTTCTGCGCCTGCTTCACCTTGGAATTCATGAAGACCGTGCAGCGTGTGCCCAGATCAATGGGGTGCTTCGCGTGGATCGCTTTTTCCGCAAACTCCGCGGCCGTGCAGCCCATGGAATTCGCGAAATTCTCGATAAAGGATCCGCAGCCCGAAGAACACGCCTCGTTCAGGACAATGTTATCCACGGAGCCGTTGCCGATCTGCATGAACTTCATGTCCTGGCCGCCGATGTCCAGAATGCAGTCGACATCCGGCTCGAAATACTTCGCAGCATAGAAATGCGCGATGGTCTCGACTTCGCCCTCATCCAGGGAAAACGCGTTCTTCAGAAGCTCCTCACCGTAACCGGTCGAGCAGGCATATGCAATACGGATCCCGGAATTCAGCTTCGGGAGCATCTCCAACAGCGCATTCTGACAGACGCGCAGCGGTTCGCCCTCGTTATTTCCGTACCAGGAATACAGCAGGTCACCCTGTGTGGAGATCAGCACGATCTTCATGGTCGTGGAGCCGGCATCGATTCCCAGAAAAGCATCTCCTCGATAAGATACCAGATCTCCCTTCTTCACCTGATACCGTGCCTGTCGGTTCAGAAACGCCTGATAATCCGCATCCGTCTCAAACAGCGGTGCGAGCAGATTCAGCTCTGCAGAAAGTGATTTCGCACCGGCGAGCTTTTCCAAAATCTCCGCCAGCCGATGTGTTTCACCGCCGCGGCCCTTCATGGCGGCGCCGCGGGCCGCAAACAGATGTGCCTTCTCAGGGAAGATCGCGGTCTCCTCCGTCAAATGCAGCGTACGCACGAACGCCTGCTGCAGCTCGGACAGGAAATACAGCGGGCCGCCGAGGAAGACTACCTTGCCGATGATCCGTCTGCCGCAGGCAAGACCCGAAATGGTCTGATTTACGACCGCCTGGAAGATGCTGGCTGCCAGGTCTTCACGGGCCACGCCGTCATTGATCAAAGGCTGAATATCGCTCTTCGCGAAGACGCCGCAGCGGGCCGCAATGGGATATAGCTCTTTATAGGATTTCGCATATTCATTCAAACCGGAAGCATCGGTCTGCAGCAGGGCCGCCATCTGGTCAATGAAGGCGCCCGTACCGCCGGCACAGATGC
>CAYLPO010000271.1:0-3145 GCA_964385575.1 uncultured Lachnospiraceae bacterium
TCCGCGAGAAGACCATTCTCGAGGCGCTGCAGAGCCCGCTGTTCATGGCCTATCATGACGGCCAGCCGTTCAACGAAAACATGTTCCAGCCCTGCCCGATGCTGGAGAACCCGAAGATCCTGAGAAAGATCGTCGAGGAGACCGGCGCGAAGTCGACCGACCTCGAGTCTCCGGAGTCTGCCGAGCATCTGTGCGCGAAGTGCGACAGCTACGCTGCCTGCTGGGCGCCGCACGCCGAGAAGATCTGGGAGAAGCGCAAGGAAGAGCGCGCGGCCGTGAAGGCTGCCGAGGAGGCGGAGAAGGCCGCGAAGGCGAAGCGCTGATCGTTCACGCATTCCGCACTGATCCTCTGTGATACACTGCGCGGAATGTTCACTGCTTCCTGCGTGTCTATGACTCCACGCAGAAAAAAAGAACAGGCACCACTCAAAGAGGGTGAGAAATCTCCGATGGATTTCTCACCCTCTTTCGTTCTGCCTCCTGATTCGGAAATCAGGAGGCAGTCCTGCTCTTCCACTTGCCGTAAAGAAACCCCCTCCGCCGACCGACGCGAAAGTGACGCCTTTCACGCTCTCTCAGGAGGGCTGTTGATGCACCGGGGCGGGGCTTGAGCTGCGATTATGGCCGTCATACTGCTTCGCGCGAAAAAAGGCAGGTCGAAATCGTGATATCCGAATCACGATTTCGAACGAAAGGGTCCGAGAAATCCATCAGCGATTTCTCGGGCCCTTTGAGTGAAGCCTGTCTTTTTTCATGCGGAGTGGGATAGACGGCCAAAGAGCAGCGAACGTCCCCGCCCCGGTGCATCACAGCCCCCTGCGGAGCGTCAACCAGTCACTCACGCCCGCGTCGGCGCTCCCATCTCCTTCAGCTTCCTCTTCTCCTCATACATCCGCGCATCCGCCCGCTCGAACACCGCGTGTGCGTCGGTGTCCTTGCCCTGCACGAACTCCGAAAGTCCGGCTGCGACCACCGCCTCGCCCGTCGCGATCCGCTCCACGGACTGCGCATGCAGCTCATACATCAGATCCAGCCGAAGATCATAGTCACCACCGCTCAGGTACACCACAAATTCATCGCCGCCCGTGCGATAGACCGGGCTGTGCTGGAAGATCTTACAGACCATACGGCAGGCGGACTTGATATATTCATCGCCGGCTTTATGACCGTAAGTGTCATTTACCATCTTCAGGCCATTCACATCGCAGACGACCAAGGCAAACGGCCCGGCGGTCCCGTCCGCGACGGCTGTGTTGACCTCCTGCTCCTTCTCCGCATAGGCGAGCTTACTCTTCACGCCAGTAAGCGGATCCCGGCTCGCGATATCCATGACCGCGCCCAACCGGTCCTCACTCTCCGCGGCTTTCTTTCGCATCAGGGAGAGGTTGTTCATCAGAATCGCGAGCGAGGCCACGAAGAGCCCGATCACAACCAGAATGCTCCCTGCATTCGCACGGCGGATGGAATCCAGCTCCTGCTGGATGATCCCGCTCTGATCCGCCTGGAAGCCCGCATCGACATAGTACTGCTGCAGTTCATTCAGTGCACGTCCCGTCGCATCCATGGTCGACCGGCTCATCCAAACCAGCGACACGAACAGGATCAGGGACAGCAGCACCAGCCAGACGACGACCGACTGGCCGAAGCGCTTTTCCTCGTCCCGCTTCAGGACTCTGCGGAAAAACAGGAAGCCCAGCAGCGCCCAGACCACGAAAAGGATGTACGAAGCAGTTTCCATACTGCCCGCAGTAAAGAGATTGGGCACCAGCAAATATGCCAGGAAACCGATCATAACGACCAGCCCTACGGTTCCGGTCACGATCTCGGTGCGGTCACCGCGGAGCCTTGCAGTCCTGCGCGCGGAACCCGACACCACCATGTAGACGATCGTTGCGCCCAGCGTCGTCACATCGACGATCCAGCCGATGGCGGTCCGACCCAGGAACGGAATTACGAGGGAGACGCCTGCAATCAGGAGCACCGCATTGCGCGGGATGAACGCACGGTTCAGCTTCCCGAACCGCTCCGGCATGATCCGGTCACGCGACATCGAGAAAAACAGGCGGCTGAGCGCCATGATATTGCCGATCAGACTGGTAACGATCAGCGCCAGGAGCGCGATCATGAGAAGCCATGCGCCCGCCTGCCCCATGTAATGCCGGGCCGCGTAAAACGCGGGCAATGCCTCGATCCCGCTCAGATTTCCAATGTCGCGGATGTACTCTGTCCAGCCCGCGTAACGCGTGGGGTACGCGGATGCGGACAGCACCGTAATAAAGATGTAGAGCAATGTTGCGGAAACCACAGCGGTCGCCAGCACGCGGAAAGTCTTCGTGCGCTTGAAAGAGAACTCCTCCGCCGCGTGCGAAACACTCTCGAATCCGATGAAGGCCCAAGGAGAGATGCAGGCGATCTTCACGACCTGCGAAAAAGCCCCGCTTCCGGGCGCAAACAGAGGATCGAACGAGAACCGGGTGAAGGCATCCCCTGCTGCAGAGGCCGCCTCTCCCGCAGCTCCTGCCCCGCGCCGTGTCAGCGCCACCACGAAACAGATCGTGACCGCAGCCGCGAAAAAGCCGACCAGCACGAGCATGACCTTTGCGGTCTCCTTCCGCTGCAGGCACACGAACAGCGCCACGACCGCGATCGCGGCGACCGAGAGGATCGCCTCGCCGAAGTACACATCGTACCCAAAAAGCGTATACATGTGACCGAATTCGAAGATATCGCCGAGGAAGTAGCGCGCAAACAGCGGTAATGCCGTGGCGTTCGCCCAGAGCATCGCCAGATAAGTCAGGATGAGAAACCAGGAAGTCAGGAAGCCAAAATCGTGCCCCAGCGCCTCGCGGGCGTAGGCGTAAGAGCCTCCCGCCTCCGGGTAGCACACAGTCAGATAGTGATAGTTTCGCCCGATGAACAGCATAATCACGGCCCCGATCACCAGACCGATCACACTGCCGGCCGGGCCCGCCTGCGACAGATAGGTCGTGCTCGTGATCACGAGCGACCCCCAGCCGATGCTGGTGCCGAGCGCGAACGCCCATGCGCCCGCGGGCGAGAGGTAAGGTTTCAGTTTTTTCTCAGGGGCATTTCCCATGTCCTGACGATCTCCCTTAACCTGAATAGATGTATTACTATCATTGTA
>CAYLPO010000272.1:0-1738 GCA_964385575.1 uncultured Lachnospiraceae bacterium
ACTAGGTCCGTCCAATCGCCACCGTCCCAATGGACCTCGGTGTTGCGGCCTGTGGCGACCACCGTGCCGTCCGCCTTCAGGCCCACGGTTTGCTCGCCGCCCGCCGCGATGGCCACGATGCCCGTCCAGTCCTGGACATCGCACTGACCCTTTTCATCGTGGCCCGTGGCAAGGACTGTGCCGTCCGCTCTCAGGCCGACGGTATGGTGTTCGCCCGCGGCCACCGCCACGACGTCCGTCCAGTCATCGACGTTGCACTGGCCTACGAGAGATGCACCGGTGGCGACGACCGTGCCGTCCGCCTTCACGCCCACGGTGTGGTAGCTTCCGCAGGCCAGCGTCGCGCCGTCCCGGATGGGCAGGGCCATGGCAGAGTCTCCGACGGGCGCCTCGGTGGGTTCGGGCGCCGCGTCCCCGTCTTCCGCCGCCTTTTCGCACTCGGCGGTATAGGCATAGCTGCCGCCGGAGGCGAAGGTGGTGGTGATGTCCAGCAACAGCTTGCCGTCCTCCAGCACCCAGGTGCCCTCGCAGCGGGCGATGCCCAGGGTATTGTCGGCAGGGATGTCCACGGAGAAGGCGCTGTCGTCGCTGGAGATGGTGAAGGGATAGCTCTCGTGATAGCCGCTCTGGTCGAAGGTGTATTCACCCGTGCCGTCGGCGTTGATGGTCGCGGTCAGGTCGATGGACGGGCCGCCGTTTTTCGGCGCGCCGGTGCCCTGCCATTGACCGACCAGTTCATCGGGGATCGTCGTTCCCTCATCCGGGCTATCCTGGATCGCTGGTTCTGCATCCGGGTTTTCCCACAGTGTGATGGGGTTTTCCGCATCCTGGGTAGGAATCATCAGTATGCAATCCGGCAGTGTGTCCCGGTCAAAGCGGTAGGTCACATCAGCGCCGAACAGTATGTCCTTGTCCGAGGCATACAGCCGCTCTTCGCCATAGACCGGCACGATGTCGGCCGCCAGTTGAATGCCCTCCGATCCAAAGGCCATCGTCTGCGCCATGCCGTTGAGGGCCACGTACAGTTTTCCATCCTTGATCTCCACGCTCTCCAGGGAGATGTGATATTGATTCCCGTTCATGGCCACATCCGCCGAGCCGAGTTCAGCCATCGCGGGCACGACGCAGAACAGCAGGGAAAGGATCAATACAATTGCAAACAGCTTTTTCATGGGTTTATCCTCCTTGTATTCCCATACTCCGTCCTTTTTAACCGGTGTACATATTCGAGCATTCAACTCAGTTCGCGGGGGACCAGGCCTCCCAGGCCATTCCTTTTTCTACCGCCCATTCATGGGCTGCGGAACCATCCGGTGCGTGAATGACGCAGGTTTTCATGCTGTTTGAGGTAAATGGCGACTTCCGGATTATCAGATCGCATACGGGAATAAAGACATTCTCCAGCGAATCGCACTCATAAAACGAGGTCTGTTGTATCTCTGTCAATGATTCCGGAAGACGTATCGAACGGATGCGATCATTTCTGAAAAAGGCTCGTGTGTGAATAACTGCCACCGGCCGTCCGCCCAGCTGATCGGGAACAATGACCTCTTCCGCATCTCCCGTATACTCCAGCAAATGGGCTTCATCGCCCAAATACCCATAAATGAAATCACCTTCTTCGCCGATCCCGTAAGCAGGCATTTCCTCCGGGCTTTCACAGGGGAACCAGGTATAGTCGCGAGCCTCCGCCCATCTGGAAGCGTAGCTACCCTCGGGTGTATAGATTCTCATCTTT
>CAYLPO010000272.1:1748-3110 GCA_964385575.1 uncultured Lachnospiraceae bacterium
GGTCTTCACCCACGAAGGATGATACGCTTGCGGGAATATACGCCGCCATGACCCAGCCGCTGCTCATCAGAACATCCCGGGGCAGGCGCGTTATACCTTCCGGTATGATCACTACCGGAACGTGCGCGCCGTGTTCCAGGAATCCGGCCCCTATGCGCTTCAGCGAAGAGGGAAGGTACAGCGATGTGATGGAGCTGCCGCCGCAGAAGGTGAAGTCGCCGATCTCCTCCAGCCCCTCATTGAAGTCCAGTGCAGTCACGGGGAAATGACTGTCCGCATAGGTCCCGATGCGCCGCAGGGTGGAAGGAAAATTGAGGCTAGTCAGTTTCTCACACCATAATGCATATCTTTCGGCGTTTTCAATGTAGACGATGCCTTCCGGCAGTTTCAGCGATTCCAGCGTATCGTTCTGGATGCGCTCGATGCCGGTGACAGGATATCCCTCCACTTCAGCGGGGATGTCATAATGAATGAATTCTCCTTCCAGCCCCACGATGCTGCAGCTGTTGCCCGTTACCCGGAAGGTAGCGGTACCCTCCGGATAGGTCATGACCAGCGTTCCATAGAAAACCTTGCGCACGCCACTCCACAGATCCATCAGACTCAGCGTTTCGCCAGACAGCGACCCATAACCGCTCACAGGTGGTTGTGTCATTTTGCTGAAAATTTCCCACACGCCGCCTGCCAGATCAGCTACATAAGCGACATAATGCCGGTTGGACGCAGGCCCCGTATAATCGCTGCGAGAGGTGGTGTAATGCCTGAAATACAGAACCGCTTCCGCCTCGCCGAGGGACTTTGCCCGCATGCTCTCCGGCAGGCGGACATAATAATCCCCCAGCAGGGAAAGCCTGCCCGCATCGTCATAAATGGCAATAAACTTCTTATCCTTCAGAGACTCCGGCAAAATGTCCGCTTGCTCAGCATCGGACGTGTCGGGAATCAGAGATTGCGGGATCTCTTCGGCAGGGGCGAAGTTCAGATCCACATTCCAGCCGCCGGTCTCCAATTCAGAGGCGCATTCCAATGAGACATCGTAGAGCAGCGCCAGCTGATCATCGATCGAGGAAGCAGCCTGTAAGGCATCGGCGGCAGCTCCGAGCACGCTTTCGGCCAGAGCAGGCAGGGCACAAAACAGCATCGAAAGCACAGTCAGGATTGCAAGCAGCTTTTTCATGGGTCATCCTCCTTGTCATGATTCCCGCAGGGCGTCACGGGTCCGGTATGGCTCTCGCGCCAGGCATCTATTGAGCGGGCGTTTCCTTCCAATTCCAGTCGCGGTCCTCCGCGACCTCCCGGGCCTTTGACCCGGCGGGCACCCAGGCGGTGAGGTTGGGATCCGACGATGTGCCCATCGCAAAA
>CAYLPO010000273.1:0-3108 GCA_964385575.1 uncultured Lachnospiraceae bacterium
GTGACACAAACACCCCTGTGGATACTATCACTATGACTGTTCTGGGCCCACGGCCTTCGCGTTGCGAACGCGACGCTCTCCCAGCTGAGCCACATCCCCAAAAGCCTGTTTATATTACCACCATTGAAATCCTTTTGCAAGTACCTTTTCTGTACTTTTTTTCTTTTCGACGGTGCGGATGGATCCCGCGGGTTTCGGAACCCCATATACGATTCTTCTTGACAAATTGCACACAAATAAATACAATCTGTTATAAGGGGGAGATTCGAGTGTAGCCGAAAACATCGGTTTTCGGCGAAACGATATGGCAGCTCCGAAGGAGCTGTCCGCGAAGCGAATCGCAGTTCGGACAACAAGTCCGAACGCGACCAAACACCATCGAACAAGCACGATCCCCTCGCAGTCGACTGGTTTTTGAAACTTGTTGTCTCATTTGGAATTACTCAGCCGCCTGAGCGGCCGAGGGAAAGGAGTGGGTCATGATCGCCCTTGTAGTAGTTATTATCATCGTTCTTATCATCCTCGCACGCTGCCTGGTTATCGTGCCGCAGGCGAATGCGTATGTGGTGGAGTTTCTCGGCGCTTACCGCCGCACCTGGGACGCGGGACTGCACCTGAAGGTGCCTTTCCTGGAGAGAGTGGCCCGCCGTGTTTCTCTAAAGGAGTCAGTGGCGGATTTCCCGCCGCAGCCCGTTATCACGAAAGATAACGTCACGATGATGATCGATACGGTCGTGTTCTTCTACGTCTTCGACCCGAAGATGTACACCTACGGGGTGAACAGCCCCATCCAGGCCATCGAGAACCTGTCCGCGACCACCATCCGTGATATCATCGGCGGCATGAGCCTGGATGAAACGCTCACCAGCCGCGAGGCCATCAACACCCGCATCACCGCGATCCTCGACGAGGCCACGGACCGCTGGGGCATTAAGATCAACCGCGTTGAGCTGAAGAACATCGAGCCGCCCGCGGAGATCCGGATGGCCATGGAGAAGCAGATGAAGGCTGAGCGTGAGAAGCGCTCCAGCATCCTTCTGGCAGAAGGTGAGAAGCAGTCCGCGATCACCCGCGCCGAAGGTGAAAAGGAGTCCGCCATCCTGCGCGCGGAGGCTGTGAAACAGCAGCGTATCCGTGAGGCCGAAGGTGAGGCACAGGCCCTGCTGATGGTCCAGAAGGCGAAAGCGGATTCGATCCGCATGATCAATGAAGCCGCACCCTCCGAGGGCATGCTCCGTCTGCGCGGCATGGAAGCCATGGAAGTGGTGGCCGACGGCCGCTCCACGAAGATCATCATCCCGTCCGAGCTGCAGAGCCTGGCAGCCACGGTCAGCGCCATCAAGGAAGTCGCGACGGACGTTCCGGCGGACGGCCGCGCGAATACCGCGGTGGATGACGATCGCAATGCGTAAAGGATCCTCGGGCCGGCTCGGCCGGTTCCGGTACACGAACGGGGGCGGGAGATATCCCGCTCCCGTTTTATAAGAAGGAGAACAGCATGATTCAGGAGATCATCCCCGGTCTGGACAATGCCTGGCGCCCCGGTCAGCAGATCACGGACGACTGCGCATGTCTGAACTTCGCCGGCCGCGGAAGCGTGATGACGGCGGTGGGGACAGGCGGTGTGCCTGCATTGCCCACGTACGCACAGCTGAAAGAGCATGTGACCGAAAGCCGCTATGCATTCAGCATCGGTGATCGTCGCTTTTTTCTGGTGAAGACGGATGACGCCGCGTCGTTTGAGTTCATGAACCTGCATAAATTCGCGCGCGGAGGAAATGTCCCGGCAGGTGATGCGGGAGCCGAAGACGGCGTGCCTGAGACCGGCGATGCCGCGGCGCAGGCACAGGCGCGGAAGGCGGAGGCGTTTGCCGCCATGACCGGCCATCACCTGTATCTGTGGTACCGTGACGTGCGCTACTGCGGGCGCTGCTCGGCGGAGCTGGTCCATTCGGAGCGCGAGCGCGCGAAGGTCTGTCCGGTCTGCGGGGAGACGTTCTATCCGCGTATCGCTCCGGCCATCATCGTGGCGGTTCATGACGGTGACCGGCTGCTGATGACGACTTACCGCGGACGTGAGTATAAGCGGTTCGCGCTGATCGCGGGTTTTGCTGAGATCGGTGAGACCATCGAAGAGACCGTACGCCGCGAGGTCATGGAAGAAACCGGAGTCAAGATCAAAAATATATGCTACTATAAGAGTCAGCCCTGGGGTATGAGCGGGGATCTCCTGATGGGGTTTACTGCGGAGCTCGACGGCGACCCTGCCATCCGCATGGATGAGCAGGAGCTCTCGACTGCGGACTGGTATCCGCGGGAGGAGATCGAGTTCGAGGACGACGGCGTGTCGCTCACCGGCGAACTGATCCGCCGCTTCATGGAGGGGGCATTTTAAACGTCCGCGGGTCTGCGAAGGCGCAGGCGGCCGGCGAGGACAGACTTTGTCGGAGGCGCGGCGAGAACGGAGAGATTGATGTTTCAGAACATTCGCGAAAAACTGACCCGGCTTTCCGGAAACCGGCTGGTGCTGGCCATCGCGGCCATCATTTTCGGCCTGATCCTGATCGTGTTCCGGCGCTCGGCGCTGGACCTGATGATCCGGCTGATGGGCGTGGCGCTGATCGCGTGCGCATGCATCTACTACTTCTTCCTGCGGAAGAAGGAACAGCATGACCTGCTGGACAAGGCCGTGTCGATCTTTATCGGCGTCGTCGGCCTGATCCTGATCCTGGCCGCGCGCGGCATTGTGAACATCTTCCCGGTCATTATCGGTATCGTGATGATCATAAACGCGTTCGCGAACCTTGCCAGGATCATGACATCGGACGGCGGAAACCACGGCGGCGGCTGGCGGGGTTCGCTGGTCCTGCAGATCATTATGCTGATCTTCGGCTTCGTGATGCTGTTTCGCCCGCGGTACGTGGCGGATATCATTGTGATGTTCATCGGGGTGGGAGTCCTGATCATGGGGATCTCGAACCTGGTCGTGTTCATCCGCAACCGCATGAACGGGGTGGATGCGACGACGGATACGGACAATGCCGGCTTTGCGGGACATGGCGGTTACCGACGCTTCTTCGGAGGACACGGCTCCTCTGCAGAAGATCC
>CAYLPO010000274.1:0-3108 GCA_964385575.1 uncultured Lachnospiraceae bacterium
CTCATCCGCGAAATGCACAGTCGCGCCGGTTACCTTCACGCCGCGCGCCAGTGCCGCCTCATGCACCTTCAGGCCATAGTATCCCTTTCCGGCAAACGCGGGGATCAGCGACGGGTGGATGTTGATGATCTTTCCGGGATACGCGCGGATGACGTCCTCGGGCACCTTCACCAGGAAGCCCGCCAGCACGATCAGGTCCGGGCGCATGGCGCGGATGGTCCGAAGCAGCGCCTGATGAAACTCCGCGCGCGTCCGGTAATCCTTCGGGGCAATGCAGACGCCGGGCACGCCGGCTTTATGCGCACGCTCGAGCGCGTACGCGTCCGCGTTATTGCTGATGACTCCGGCGATCTCCGTGTCGCGGATCCGTCCGTCATGGACCGCGTCCATGATCGCCTGCAGGTTCGTGCCTCCGCCGGAGACACAGACTACCACTCGAAACATAGGTTTTCCTCCGTCATTTGTGATGCGTCAAACTGCGACAGTTTCGGTCAATATTCACACCCGGTTTACACCAGATCGATGCCCTTCTCGCCCTCGACGATCTGTCCGACCACCCAGGCTTCCTCACCGGCTGCGTGCAGCGCCGCCAGCGTCTCGTCCGCCTGCGCAGTATCCACGGCCAGGATCATGCCGAGGCCCATATTATAGGTATTATACATGTCGTGCTCGCTGACATTGCCCTTCTGCGCCAGCAGGCCGAAGATGGGCGGGATGGGATAGCTGTCCTTGCGCACCTGCGCGCGGACGCCGTCCTTCAGCATACGCGGAATGTTCTCGTAGAAGCCACCGCCTGTGATGTGGCTGCAGGCCTTGATCTGCACGCCGGCCTTCGCGACCGCCTGCAGCGCCTTCACGTAGATCCGCGTGGGTGCCAACAGGGTCTCACCGAGCGTGGCGCCCAGCTCGTCATAATACGTGTTCAGGGACTCCGCGCTCATATCGAAGACCTTCCGCACCAGCGAGAAGCCGTTCGAGTGCACACCCGAGGACGCGATGCCGATCAGCGTGTCTCCCGCCGCCAGCGTGCTGCCGTCGATCATATCCTTCCGGTCGACCACGCCCACCGCGAAGCCCGCGATGTCGTAATCCTCCTCCGGCATCATGCCGGGATGCTCCGCGGTCTCGCCGCCGACCAGCGCACAGCCGGCCTGCTTGCAGCCTTCCGCGACACCCTTCACGATGTCCGCGATCTTCTCCGGGAAATTCTTCCCGCAGGCGATGTAGTCCAGGAAGAACAGCGGTTCGCCGCCTCCGCAGACGATGTCGTTCACGCACATGGCCACACAGTCGATGCCGATGGTGTCGTGCTTGTCCAGGACCATGGCCAGCTTCAGCTTCGTGCCGACGCCGTCCGTGCCGGAAACCAGGACCGGATCCTCCATGTCCTTAAAGGCCGCGGCCGAAAACGCGCCCGCGAACCCGCCGATGCCGCCCAGGACCTCGGGCCGGTTCGTGGCCTTCACATGCTCCTTGATGAGTTCGACCGAACGGTATCCGGCCTCGATATCTACGCCTGCTTTTTTATAATCCATGTAGTCCTCCTAATTAAACAGCCTGTCTTCGTCTCCCTCGAGTCTGGTGATCATCTTCAGGGAGAGCATGCGCTCGTTATACTCCGCCTCATCCACGGTGATGTGCTCAGGCTCATTCGCCAGCACGTACAGCTGCTCCTCCCGCTCGAGTGCCTCCTCGAGGCCCCGAAGCGCCGAAAAAGGCGCAAACTGTTTGGCCCGCTCGCTGACGGGCATTTTCGCTCTGGGTTTCTTTCCCATGCCTGATCTCCCGCTGGGTTTCGCGGTTACTCACCGCTCTTATGACCCCCGATCTGCCGGTTCCGCTCTCTGGTGGTCGCGGCGTCCTCGAGGTTCATCCCTTTTAGAATAGCATTCTTTCCGAATTTTTTCTTTATCTCCAGCACAGCTTTCTGCATTTTTCTGTTTTTTTCGACGTTTTCGTCGGGTCCGAACAGGCTGTACTGGTGATAGGTCTCAGGTGCGACCTTGTTTGCGCTGATGTTCACGCGCCGGATGGGGATGTCCGGATCCGTGATCTCACGGTACAGCTCCGCCAGCGCCGGCACCCAGACCACATCCGCGTCGGAAGGTTCGGGCAATGACACGGTCCCGCTCGCGTACGCGCCGCCGTAACGGTTGACGGGCAATGTCTTCGCTCCGGTGCCTGCATTGCCCGCAGCGGCGCGTCCCGCGCCCATCTGATCCAAATACGTGTGCGAATACCCGATCGTCAACGTCATTGAGTCCGTCACCAGCCCCTTCTCCGCCAGATCCAGGCAGAGCAGGTCTGTCATCTCCTTCACGATCAGCTCGCCCTCCCCGAAGGCGTAATCGCGCATGAGCACCTGCCCGCTTGAGAGGCTGTTCGACTTCGGGCGGTAGGCCTTGATGTCTTTCATGGTGACCGGTTCGATGCCCCAGGCATGGTCGATCAGTAGCTCCGCGTCGATCCCGAACAGCCGGTACAGCAGATCTTCGTCCGCCTCCGCGATCCCGCGCATGCTCACGATCCCGTAGCGCTCCAACGTGCGGGCGGTGCCCGCGCCGATCCGCCAGAAATCCGTCAGCGGCCGGTGATCCCAGAGCTTCTTCCGGTAGCTCTCCTCATCCAGATACCCGATGAAATCCTCCGCATGCTTCGCGGTGATATCCAGTGCGATCTTCGTCAGATAGAGGTTCGTCCCGATGCCGCAGGTCGCGCGGATCCCGGTCCGCTCGAGCACCGTGTCCATGACCTTCTTTGCAAGCGCCCGTGCGCTCAGCCCGTAGAACGGCAGATAGCTCGTGATGTCGATGAACGCCTCGTCGATGGAATAGACATAGATGTCGTCTTTCGAGAAGAATTCCAGATAGATTCCGAAGATCCGCGCGGCATAATCCACATACAGCTGCATGCGCGGAACCGCGGTGATGTACTCGACGCTCTCGGGGATCTCATACACGCGGCAGCGGTTCTTCACGCCGATGGCCTTCATGGCGGGCGTGACCGCGAGGCAGATGGTTCCCTTCGAGCGGTCCTTGTCCGCCACGACGAGGTTCGTCGTCATGGGATCGAGTCCGCGCTCCACGCATTCGACCGAGGCGTAGAACG
>CAYLPO010000275.1:0-3104 GCA_964385575.1 uncultured Lachnospiraceae bacterium
CGCGAGCTTCACCTGGTCGAGTCCGGTGTCGGAGCCCTCGCTCTCGAGGATCGTCACCATACTCTCGCACGGCGGCTGGGAGCTGAAGCTGGACATCGTGGAGATCGCGCAGTCCACGCAGCCGGCGCCCGCCTCCACGGCCGCGAGGTACATCGCGGCGGCCATGCCGCTCGTCATGTGGCTGTGGATCTGGATCGGCATCTCGGGAAGCGCCTTCTCGACCGTGTGGACGGGCGAGGTGGTGTAGGAGATCGTGCCCTGCGCGTGGCCGCCGTACTTCTTCACGCTCGCGATGGCCTTCTCGAGGTTGCGCGGGTCGTTCAAGGCGTCGAACACGCGGAAGATGTCCATCCCGTTCTCGCACGCGAGCGCCACAAAACGGTCCACGATGTCGTCGGGGTAGTGCTTGTAGCCGAGCAGGTTCTGGCCGCGCAGGAGCATCTGCAAGGGGGTCTTCTTGCACACGGCCTTGATCTGGCGCAGACGCTCCCACGGATTCTCGCGGAGGAAGCGCATGCACACGTCAAAGGTCGCACCTCCCCAGCATTCAAGCGAGTAGTAGCCGGCGTCGTCGATCGTCTCGGCGATTTTGAGGATGTCATCCGTCCGCATGCGCGTGGCCCACAGCGACTGGTGCGCGTCGCGCAGGGTCGTGTCGGTGATGCGGACTTTCTTCAACGGGTCTTTTTTCATGGCTCTTCCGAGCAGTTTGCAGTCTTCAGTTCTGTCCCCATAAGAGACCAGGTGCCCGAGCTGATATAGAGCACGTCATCTCCCACAGCCGGAACTGCGGCCACCGCGCTGCCCGTATCGTGGGTCGCCGGCAACACGACGCGGCAGTCGAATCCTGCTTTTGCCCTGATCTCATCGGTAAAACGGCCCACTTCGGTACCCGGCATGGAAATGCTGCCGAAAATCCCTCGCGGCAGACCCAGCAGGTCGATGAGTTCGTAGTCCCAGTCTTTTGTGAGCGGACTGACAAGCTGTGTCGTGGTCGCGTTCGTGTATTCCGTGCATTTCTTGCCTGTCAGACGGTAATGGAAGTAGTCCGGCAGCAGGAGCAGAGCCCGGGCCTTCTCCAGAATCTCCGGCTCTTTTTCCTTTGTCGCCGTCAGCTGATAGATCGTGTTGAAGGGCTGTTTCTGGATGCCCGTGCGGGCATAGAGTGACTGCGCGGGGATCTTCCGCTCCACAATACGGTCCATACCGGACGTCCGCGCGTCGCGGTATCCGTACACCGGTCCGGCGGGATTCCCGTTTTCGTCCAGAAGCGCATAATCCACGCCCCAGGTATCGATGCCCATGCTCTCCGGGATTTTGCCGAGCTCGCCGCACCGCCGGATTCCTTCCAGGATTTCGCCGAAGAGTTTCTCCGTATCCCAGACGAGGGTACCGTCACGCTCTTCCATCCCGTTCGGGAAGCGGTAGACTTCTTCCGTCTTCAGAATGCCGTCCTCGAGCCATCCCAGGATATGGCGGCCGCTGGAGGCGCCGATATCGACGGCAAGGTAGTATTTCCTGACCATACTGTCCCCTTATGTAAAATCAGTGAGATAGTCGCGGTTGTTTTCGATCAGTTCCTTTGTCATGGCGCGGATCTGCTCCAGCGTGCACTGTGCGGCCGTAAACGGATCCAGCTGAATGCTCTGGTAGATCCACTCGAGCTTTTTCTCATTTGCCGCTTTTGCCTGCAGCTTCTGGACGGAAATATTGCTCATGTTGAGGCCAAGCGGTCCCTCCGGAAGCGGTCCCACATAGCAGGGATGGATACCTTCCGAATCGCAGTAGCAGGGAACCTCCACGCAGCAGTCGTTGGGCATGTTGGTAATCAAGCCCGTGTTCATCACGTTCAGGTTGGCCCGGAAGGGTATGCCGGTCTCGATGCCCCGGATCACCTTCGGCGCGTACTCATGCGTGATTTCAAACGGGATGTCCTCTCCGCTCTCAATCATCTTGACGAGCTCGTCGTAGTAGTCGTCGTTTGCGAGTTCGTGGGCCAGCCACCAGCGGTCTTCGACGCGGTATTTGCGTATTTCCTCTTCATTTTTCCGGAAATACGGCGTGTATTCCGACATATGATAGGGAGATTCCGAGTTGAAGTAGCCGAAGTTCTGCATGATGATCATACGGACGGCATCCGAGAAATGATATTTCATCTTCGGATCGTCGTTGATCCAGTGGTAGCCGTGCTCACGCTCGGAGACTTCGTGCATTTTTTCCATGGTGTCCACCGCTGCCTTGAACTGCGGATAGGCATCCTTGCCGTCCACTTTCAGCTGCAGATACCAGGCCATGTGGTTGATGCCCGCCGCCCAGTAGGTCAGGCGGTCGTAGTCCACGCCCAGGTAATCGGCGATCTGCTCCGCGGTTCCCTGCACGGAATGGCAGAAGCCGAAGATCTTGATATCCGAGACCTGGTTGAGGGCCAGGCAGAGGCCCGCCATCGGATTTGTATAATTGAAGTAATAGGCATCCGGGCAGAGCTCCTTCATGTCTTCGAGCGTTGCCCGCATGGCCGGATAGGCTCTCAGCATACGGAAAATGCCTCCGGGGCCGATGATATCTCCCACCACCTGCCTGACGCCGTATTTGTCGGCGATCTCCAGGTCTCTCTGATAGATCTCCGGTCCGCCGACGCCGATTGCATTGATCACATAATCCGCGCCAGGCAGCACATCCCGTCTCTCCGTCGAGGACACGACGCGGATCTCCCGGCCTTCCTGTTTAACCATGCGGCAGATCACCTGCTCCATGATCCGAAGCTTTTCTTCATTTATATCGACAAGCGCAATTTCTTCCAGCGGAACGTCCTTGAGAAGGATCAGATCTCCCAGAAGATTTTTTGCAAAAATGGCGCTGCCCGCACCGATCACGACTACTTTTGCCACTTTATTGTTCTCCTTTCCGCACATATGTGCCGCTGATTGAATTATACCCGTATCGGGACCTCCGTGAAAGTACCGCCATATCAAAAAACGGACGTTTTTTTCACATTTTTCGGCTTATTTTTCTATTTACCAACCGCTTCAATCCCCGTATAATAGCGCTTAATTGCGCATCTTTGGCTTTCTTTTGTTGGAGCAGATCTTATATGTATCAGGAAG
>CAYLPO010000276.1:0-3101 GCA_964385575.1 uncultured Lachnospiraceae bacterium
GAATTCTGCCTGCCCACGAAAGTCGTGTTCGGCAGGGATGCGCATGAAAAGACCGCTGCACTCGTGAAAGAGTGCGGCGGCACGAAGGTCCTGCTGCATTACGGGAGCGGGAGCGTGGTCCGAAACGGTGTTCTGGACCTGGTAAAGGCGTCGCTCGATGCGGCGGGGATCCCGTACACGGAGCTGGGCGGCGTCGTGCCGAACCCGCATCTTTCGAAGGTGTACGAGGGCATTGACCTGTGCCGGAAGGAAGGCCTTGATTTTATCCTGGCGGTCGGCGGCGGCAGCGTGATCGACTCCTCGAAGGCCATCGCCTACGGCCTGAAGTACGACGGCGACGTCTGGGACCTGTTCGACCACAAGGGCGAGGCCGCAGCCTGCGCGCCGGTAGGCGTGGTGCTCACCATTGCCGCGAGCGGGAGCGAGACCTCGAACAGCTGCGTGATCACGAACGATCTTGTGGAACCGCATCAGAAGCGCTGGTATGACCATGAGATCGCGCGTTCGCGCTTCGCGGTCATGAACCCGGAATTCACCATGTCATTGCCCGCGTATCAGACTGCGGCGGGCTGCGCGGACATCATGATGCACACGATGGAGCGCTACTTCACGAACGGCGGGTCGCTTGAGATCACGGATGCGCTCTGTGAGGCGCTGCTGCGAACCGTGAAGGATGCGGCGCTGAAACTGGTCGATCACCCGGACGACTATGAGACGCGGGCGACGGTCATGTGGGCCGGCAGCCTCTCGCACGACGGCCTGATGGGCTGCGGCTGTGTGGGCGGCGACGGCGTCTGTCATAACCTGGAGCACGAGGTCGGCGCGCTGTTCGGCGTGACGCACGGAGCGGGACTGTGCGCGCTGTGGTGTCATTGGGCGCGCTATGTCCACAGCGAGTGCATGTATAAGTTTAAGCGCTTCGCGGTCCATGTCATGGGCGTCGCGGACACCGGCGATGACGAGCAGACCGTGCTCGCGGGGATCGAAGCCATGAGGGAGTTTTTCCGTGCCATCGGGATGCCCACGAACCTGCGCGAGTTGGGCGTGGAGCCGACGGAGGATCAGATCCGGCAGATGGCCCGTATGTGTGTGGCGTCGAACGCGCCGGAGATCGGCTCGGCGAAAGTGTTCCGCGAGGAGGATATGGTCCGCGTTTATACCATGGCGGCAGAGGAATGACGGAGAGGATCTTCGACGTCCGATGAATTCGCTGTGAAGGAGGAAACCACATGGCAGATTATCTGGTCGGTACCGACATCGGCACGAGCGGCACGAAGTCCGTGGTGATGTCGGAAGAGGGAAAGGTACTGGGCAGCGCGTACATCGAGTACCCGCTGATCACGCCGCGCCCGGGCTGGGCGGAGCAGGATCCGGAGTGGTACTGGAATGCGGCGGCGGACACCATCCGCGAGGCCATCCGGAAGGCGAACGTAGACGCGGCACAGATCCGCGGCGTCTCGGTGAGCGCGTTCTCGCCGACCTGCATTCTGGTCGACCGCGACCTCCGGCCGCTGCAGAATGCGCACATCTGGATGGACCGGCGCGGCACGGCGGAGGCGGAGTGGGTCCTGGAGACGTTCGGCGAGGAGCACGCAGCCGCAAAGTCCGCAAATACGGTCGACCCCTATTACGGGAACATCAAGTTCCTTTGGGAGAAGAATCACCGCCCGGAGCTTTACCGAAAGACGTATAAAATGCTGACGCCCTCGGACTATGTGACCATGCGCCTGACGGGGCTCGCGGTCACGGATTACTCGAATGCGAGCATCTTCGGGATGGGTTTCGACATGGCGGGGCGCTGCTGGGATGAGGCGGCGCTCGATGAGCTGGGGCTCGACCGGGAGAAACTGCCGGAGATGTTCCCCTGCGAGGAGGTCATCGGCGAGGTCACTTTGGCTGCGGCGGAGCGCACCGGCCTGAAGGCCGGCACCCCGGTCGTCGCGGGAGGCGTCGACTGCAATGCGGCTTTCGTCGCGAACGGCGGCATCCATGACGGGGATATCAGCATTGCCATGGGAACCGCCGGCTGCATGGGCTACATGCACCGCGAGCCGCAGTTCGGGGAACGGCTGATCAACATCATCCACAGCGGCCTCTCGAAGGAAATGTACGTGACGCTGGGCGCGACCGTGTCCTGCGGGGCGCTGACGCGGTACTTCCGGAACGAGTTCGGTCAGCTGGAAAAACAGGCGGCGGCGCAGCTGGGCATTGACGAATACGAGATCATGAACCTGGAGGCCGAGCAGGTCCCGGTGGGGTCGGACGGACTGATCGTTCTGCCGTATTTTATGGGCGAGCGCACGCCGTTCTGGAACCCGCTCGCACGCGGCGTGATGTTCGGGATGTCGCTGGCGCACACGCGCGGGCACGTGTACCGCGCGTTCATCGAGGGCGCGACTTATGCGCTCTATCAGAACTTCCTGAAGATCCTGGAGAGCGGTGCGAAGCCGAATTACCCCATGATCCTGACCGAGGGGGGCGCGAAGAGCCGGCTCTGGCGGCAGATCGTTTCGGACATGTTTGACATCCCGGTGGCTTACATGAAAGATTCGAAGGGTGCCCCCGTGGGCAACGCCATCTCGGCGGGCGTCGGCACCGGCGTGTTCCGGGATTACAGCATCGTGGACGAGTGGGTCGATTTCTCCGACCGGCACGAGCCGAACGCGAAGGTGCATGAGGAGTATATGAAGTATTACGAGATCTTCTGCCGGCTGTATGACGAGGTGAGACAGGAGTTCGGCGCGCTGGCGAAGGCGACGGGGTATCTGTGATCTGTGCGGCGGCAGCGCCGCGGAACCCGCGACCGGCGGGATATAACGAAGGAGGAGAGTAGTATGGAAAAGATCATTATCGGTTCGGACGGCAGCGGCTACACCCTGAAGGAGGCAGTGAAGGCGCATTTGATCGAACGCGGTTTCGACGTGAAAGACGTGGGAACGACCGCGGAGACCCCGGTCGATTATTTCGACGCGGCGGCCAATGTCGCGGGCGCGGTCTCGTCCGGCGAGTACGAGCGCGGCATCGTGATCTGCGGCACCGGTATGGGTATTTACAAAGATACTAGAGTTCAATTATTAGAAAATCAGGGTGCATGGAGTAAA